>JAITUX010000252.1 GCA_031286085.1 Candidatus Adiutrix sp.
CCCGGCCGGGGTGGAACCCTTCGACCGCCTGAAGCCGGACCTGGTCGAATTCATCGCCGCCCGGAAACTGGACGAGGCCCTGAACCGCAAAATGCTGGAACTGGCCCGGGCCGCCGACATTGAAATAATGGACCCGGCCCTTTCGGGCGCCCGGCCTTGAGGCCGGCGGGGGCGCGGATAACGACAGACATAAAACCGACAAGGAGTCCCCATGTCCGGACACAATAAATGGAGCACCATAAAGCACAAAAAAGGCGCGGCCGACGCCAAGCGCGGCAAGCTTTTTTCCCGGCTCATCAAGGAAATAACCGTGGCCGCCCGCGAGGGCGGCGGCGACCCCGACGGCAACCCCCGGCTGCGCACGGCCCTCCTGACGGCCAAGGGCGCCAACATGCCCAAGGACAACATAGACAGGGCCGTCAAGCGCGGCACCGGGGAAATCGAGGGCGTCAGCTACGAGGAGATCTACTACGAGGGCTACGCCCCCGGCGGGGCGGCCGTGCTGGTCCAGGTGCTGACCGACAACAAGAACCGGGCCGCCTCGGAAGTGCGCCACGCCTTCAGCAAATACGGGGGGAACCTGGGCGAGCCCGGCTCGGTGTCCTGGATGTTCTCCAAGAAAGGCTCCCTCACCTTCGAGGACGGCCGGGTCACCGAGGACCAGGCCATGGAAATAGCCCTGGAGGCCGGGGCCGAGGACATCACCGCCTCGGGGGACACCGTGGAAATCCACACCGCCCCGGGCGACCTGGAAACGGTCAAGGCCGCCTTTGAAAAGGCCGGCCTGGAATGCCAGAACGCCGAAATAGCCTTCGTGCCCTCCACCAGCCTGGAACTGGAGGGCCGGAACCTGGCCGGGGCCATGAAGCTCCTGGACGCCTTGGACGATTTGGACGACGTTCAGAAGGTCTGGAGCAACCTGGACTTTTCCGACGAAGCCGCGGCCGGCCTGGAGTGACGTGGCGCTCGTCCTGGGACTGGACCCCGGCTCCCGCCACACGGGCTACGGCCTGATCCGGACCGGGGGGAGGGGCGCGGCGGCCCTGGTGGCCTGCGGCCGCCTCTCGCCGCCCCCGGCCTGGCCCCTGCCCAGCCGCCTGGCCCGGCTCCACCAGGGGCTGACCGAACTCATGTCCGGCCACCGCCCCGAGGCCGTGGCGGTGGAAAGCCTCTTCACGGGCCGGAACATCCGCTCGGCCGTCATCCTGGCCCAGGCCCGGGGCGTGGCTCTTCTGGCCGCGGCCCAGGGCGGGGCGGAAGTCTTTGAATACGCCCCCCGCGAAATCAAGAACGCCGTGACCGGCTACGGCCAGGCCGGGAAAGACCAGGTGGCCTTCATGGTGGCCGAACTTCTGAACCACCGCGAGCCTTTGTCCCCGGACGCGGCCGACGCCCTGGCCGTGGCCCTCTGCCATGCCGGCCGGGCCGATTGGCCGGCCGCCAAGCCGGGCCGGGGCGGCGGCTGGCGCGGCCTTTCGGAAGACGACGTGGCCGCCTTGAGCCAGGCCAGGCGCCGGCCGTGATCACCCATATCCGAGGCCGGCTGGTGAGCAAAAAGCCGGGGACGCCCGGGGCGGCCGTGGTGGAGGCCGGGGGCCTGGGCTACGAATTGGCCATCTCCCTCCGCGCCTACCCGGAACTGCCGGAGCCCCCGGCCGAGGTCTTCCTCTTCACCCGCCTGATTATCCGGGAGGAGGCCCGGGACCTCTACGGCTTCGTGACCTCCCTGGAACGCGACGCCTTCACGGCCCTGACCTCGGTGAGCCGGGTGGGGCCCAAGCTGGCCCTCACCGTCCTGTCGGCCCTCTCCCCGGAAGAACTGGCCCAGGCCCTCATGAGCCGCGACCTGGCCCGGCTGTCCGCCATCAAGGGCCTCGGCGCCAAGACGGCCGAGCGCCTCCTGGTGGAGCTTAAGGACCAGGCCCCCAAGCTGGCCGCCCTCTGCGGCCTTTCCGCCGCCGTGGGCCCGGCCGACGACGAGGTCGTCTCGGCCCTCTTGAACCTGGGCTGCACCGAGGCCGAGGCCCGGAAAGTGGCCCGGGCCGCCCGCCAGGAAGCCGGCGGCGACGACCTGGCCGTGATTTTGAAACTGGCCTTGAATCACCTGAAGAAAGGCTCTTAAGCGGGAACCGGCCGGGAGGCGCCTGGAGAAAGTGGAAAAATGGCCGACGACGATGGCGGGCGCGGTCCCCTGGACCCCCGGTCCGGCGACCCGGGCCTGGAAAGAACCTTAAGGCCCCGGTCCCTGGCCGAGTTTCAGGGCCAGACCGAGCTTAAGGAGAAACTGGCCGTCTTCCTGGAGGCGGCCAAGAAGCGGGGCGAGGCCCTGGACCACACCCTCTTTCACGGCCACCCCGGCCTGGGCAAGACCACCCTGGCCCATATCCTCAGCCTGGAACTGGGCGCGGGCTTCCACCAGACCTCGGGGCCGGCCGTGGAACGCCCGGGCGATTTGGCCGGGCTCTTAAACGGCCTGAAAGACGGCGATATCCTGTTCATTGACGAAATCCACCGCTTAAGCCCGGTGGTGGAGGAATTCCTCTACCCGGCCCTGGAGGATTTCAAGATCGATTTGATGATCGGCCAGGGGCCGGGGGCCAAGTCCGTGCGCCTGGCCCTGGGCCGCTTCACCCTGGTGGGGGCCACCACCAGGGCGGGCCTTTTGACCTCGCCCTTAAGGGACCGCTTCGGCATACAGTTGCGGCTGGACTATTACCGGCCGGAGGAACTGAGCCTGGTCGTCACCCGGGCCGCGGCCCTTTTGGGGGCCCGGGTGACCCCGGAAGGCGCCTTTGAGATTGCCCGCCGCAGCCGGGGCACGCCCCGCATAGCCGGCCGGCTGCTGAAAAGGGTGCGGGACTACGCCGAAGTCCGGGCCGAGGGGCTCATCGACGCGGCCGTGGCCGACGAGGCCCTGATGAAGCTCTTGGATGTGGACGCCGAGGGGCTGGACCAGCTGGACCGCCGCCTCCTGGCCGCGGTCTGCGAGCGGGGCCCGGTGGGCCTGGACACCCTGGCCGTGGCCGTGGCCGAGGAGCCCAACACCCTTTCGGAGGTTTACGAGCCCTACCTGATCCAGGAGGGTTTTCTGATGCGCACCCCCCGGGGCCGGCTGGCCACCCTCAAGGCCTACCGCCACCTGGGCCTGGTCCCGCCCAAGTCCGGGCCGGGGCCGGCCGAAGGGCAGCTCTTCGACTGATTTACGGCCGTCAGGCCAAGTCGGCCAAACTTAAAATATTTGTTTGTTCCAGCCCGTTGTTGCGCTCCGATATCGCCTTTGACAAGCGCGGGAAATTCATATAATCGCAGATGATCACCTCCACATTCCGAATCGTGTCGAAATATCGCAAATCAACCTCCGTGTTTCCGCGGGCTTTTAGGATGAAGTATCGGAATTTCGCAAATAACCAGGCTTGATCGGTTAACGGCGGTTTATAGTCCGGGACATGGACCGCGAATTTCAATTTCGCGCCCGCGGTTCTAAATATGGATACCAGCCACCCAGGAGCGGACACCAGGCCTATCCGTTTCCCGGCAAAGTTCCTTTTCAGAGTTTCGGCCAGTTTCGCCGTTTCTTCCAAGGTCGGAGACTCATGTTTATACCGCCACCGCATGAGGCAATCGATAAATAGTTTCTTGAAGTCCGAATACGGCCGGTGCCACTCCGACATACGATGCGAGAAGGCCTCACGCATAAGCGGCGTAAGCCAATGCGAGCCATCAACACAAACACGGTCGCGTTCCT
>JAITUX010000055.1 GCA_031286085.1 Candidatus Adiutrix sp.
AGGTTTTGGCCGAGGCGAAGCCCAGGTCGCCGGTGGAGAGAGAGACCACCCGGTAGGGCAGCTTGAGCTGGCGCAGCACCTCTTCGGCGTCGCGGGTCAGTTCTTCCAGGGCGGCCAGGGAGTCTTCGGGGCGGGTGAACTTGACCAGTTCCACCTTGTCGAACTGGTGGACGCGGATGAGGCCCCGGGTGTCGCGCCCGGCCGCGCCGGCTTCGGCCCGGAAGCAGGGGGTGTAGGCGGTGTAGCTTATGGGCAGTTGTTCCAGGGTTTCGTCGCGGTGGAGGTTGGTCACCGGCACCTCGGCGGTGGGGGCCAGCCAGTAATCGGAGTTTTCGATTTTGAAGGAGTCGCCGGAAAATTTCGGCAGTTGGCCCGTGCCGCGCATGGAATCGGAATTGATGAGGCAGGGCGGCCATATTTCCCGGTAGCCGCGGCTCGTGTGCAGTTCCAGCATGAAGTTCATCAAAGCCCGGGTCAGGCGGGCCGCGCCCCCGGCCAGGACGGCGAAGCGGCTGCCGGATATTTTGCCGGCCCTTACGAAATCCATAAGGCCCAGGCCTTCGCCTATTTCCCAGTGGTTTTTGGGCGGGAAGGGGAATTGGGGCGGCTCCAGCCAGCGCCGCACTTCAACATTGGCCGCCTCGGTGGCCCCCACGGGCACGCTGGGGTCGGGGCGGTTGGGAATGGAGAGGAGCAGGGCCCGTTCCTCTTCCTCGACCAGAGCGGCGGCCGGGTCCAGTTCCTTGATCCGGGCGGAGACGGTCTTCATTTGGTCGATTAAGTCCTCGGCCGGCCGGCCGCTTTTTTTAAGGGCGGTGATTTCCTCGTTGACCTGGTTGCGGCGGGCTTTGAGGGCCTCGACCTCGCTTAAGAGGGCCCGGCGTTTTTGGTCCAGGTCCCGGAATTTGTCCAGGAGGCCGCGCCGGTCATCTTCGGCCATGTTGCGGCCCGCCAGCATCCGATCGACTTCTTCGAGATTTTCGCGCACATATTTGAGGTCCAGCATGGTCCGCCTCACTGGTGATTTTTCGGCCCCTTGGGGGCTGATGGCCCGGTCGGCCGGTTTTTTAAGGAGGATTGAAAGGGCGAATCAGGCCGGCCAGGGGCCGGCGCCTTCTCGCAGCACGGCCGGCTCGTCGCCGATGAGGGAGATGATGGTGGAGGGCCGGCCGGGGACGGGGCCGCCGTCGATGATGGCGTCCACCTGGTTTTTGAAAAGTTCCTCGAAGCCTCGGGAGTCGAGCGGGGGCGGGTGGCCGTCCAAGGCGGCCGAAGTGTTGATGACCGGCCGGCCCAGGGCCGTCACCAGGGCCTGGGTTATGGCGTGGTCCGGCACCCGTATGCCGCATTCGTGGCGCTTGGTCAGCATGAGCTGGGGCACCAGCCTGGTGGCGTCCAGGATGAAGGTGTAGGGTCCGGGCAGTAGGCGTTTCATGGTGCGGTAGGCGAAGTTGGAGACCTTGGCGTATTGGGCGATGTCGGTGAGGCCGGAGCAGACGAAGCTGAAGGGGCTTTTGGGATCGCGTTTCTTGAGGCGATAAACCTTTTCCACGGCCTTTTTCCGGGTCAGGTCGCAGCCCAGGCCGTATTGGGTGTCGGTGGGATAGACGACCAGGCCGCCGCCGGCCAGGATTTCCACCGCCCTCTGGATAAGCCGGCCTTGGGGGTTTTGGGGGTTGATGGTCAGGATCATGGGCGGGCGGTCTCTCTTTCGGGTTTAAGGCCTGCGGCAGTATATAAAATTTGCCGCCAGGGGTCAATTCCCCGGCCCGCTGAAATAGCCGTCGGCGACTTAAAGTTCAAGGTGGGCCTAGTCACCGGCCTCAAGCACGTCAAGCCCGTGCTGGAAGACCTCAAGGCCGGCCGGCTTTTTAGTTGCGCCATGATTTTAAGGCGCCAAAACAGGGCCGCGGGCGCGAAGGAGGGTTTCGCGCCCGCGGCGGTTGGGGTTCCTGGTTTTGAGTGTCGGCGGCCGACCCGGTGGCTTGAACGGGCTGCGCCGCCAGCCGGAAATTGTGAAAACAGATTCAGTAAGGAGGCACTGGCCGTTCACAATTTCCAGAGGCGGCCGCTTTGGCCGCCCCCCGCCTGACCAGCTTGCCCCTGTCTTCCCCTAAAAACATGGTCAACACGGCCTTGACGGGTAGGCGCTGGTCAAACCCGGGACCATCCCGGGCCGAACCTTTTGAGTGGCTGTGACGCACGCCTTGGACGCCACGAAAGAAGCATAGGCCAAAACGGTTTTCCTGTCAATATTTATTTTAAAGAAAGATACTGAATTTATTTAAATAAATGGTCAAAGTTAAGCAAAAATATACAATATTTAGTGTCCGTTCGCCTCATAGACGCAAGCGGCTGGCTTGAACCTTGTTAAAAAAATTATTAAAAAAATCTTCCCAGAACTCCCGCGGCCAGCCGGTTTCCAGATTCACCTCATGAAAACCGGGCCGGGAGCCGCCGGCGAAGTAAAGGGCGGCCTTAAGGTTCCCGGCCAGCCCGGCGCTCCGGAGCGCCAGGGCGTAGAGGCGAACCTGGTTCTCATAAGCCGGCAGATGGCTTGGCTCGCCGCCGCCCGGCAAGGCCGCGAACTTGTAATCCACGAGAAGGCCGCCGTCGGGGGTTTTAAAGAAGAGGTCGATGACGCCGTTGACCTTAAGGTGGCGGGCCTGGCCGCCGCGTTCCAAGAGGCGCAATTGAAACGGCCATTCCCGAAAGACGGCTCGGCCGGCCGAAGCCGCCTGGCTGAAGGCCCGACCCCAAGGGCTATCCAGGAAAGCCTCAATGGGGCCGGCCAGGGGGGCCGCGGCCTCGGGTGAAAAGCCCAGGCGGGCGGCTTCGGCGGCGAGAAGTTCCCGGGGGTGGGGTTCCCGGGGGTCGAGAATTTCCATGACGGCGTGAAAGAGCAGGCCGGCCTCCCGGGGATTCAAGATTTCCGGGGCGGCCGGGAGCCCGGAAACGGCGGACAGGCTGGCGCCGGCCGAAGCCTCCGGGCCGGGCCGGCCCAAGGCTCCGCCGGGGGCGGCCAGCCAATGGGCCAGTTCGGTGGCGCTCAAACTCGCGCCGTTCAGAGTCATGGGCTTAAGAAGGTTCAGGGTCTCGCCCCGGCCGAGGGTCCGGGTGGGGCTGGCCGTCCCTTCGGCCGGGCCGGGTGAGGCTGAAAACTCGGCCGGGTCTAGAACCAGTTCTTCACTTAAGGCCGCTGCCTCCGGGCAGTTCAAAACGGCCTGGAACCAGGTGTCCGCGTCGTTCCCGGCTTTTTCCCCGGCCTCCCCGGTCGATTTCGGCCGGCCCAGAAAGACCAGATGGTCCCGGGCCCGGGTGGCCGCCACATAAAAAAGGCGCTGGTTTTCCATTTTGTCCAGCCGGTCTTCCTCCGCGGCCAGTTCCAGGTAGGAGGCGGGCGGGGTGGGCCAGCCGGCCGGCCGCCAGTTCAGGGCCAGGCGGCCGTCGCCGGAGATCAGCAGGCGCGGCGGCCTGACCCGGGGCGGAGAATCGCTTTCGGCGATGATCACCACCGGAAATTCCAGTCCTTTGGCCGCATGGATGGTCGAAAGGGTGACGGCTTCGCCTTGATATTCCAGGCCGGACCGGCCGCCTTGGTTCCGGGCCAGTTCCGCCAGCTCCTCCGCCGGGCTCAGGCCGGCTGGCCCGGTCGGCCGGCCTAAGGTGCGGCTTACAGCCAGAAAGCCGGTCAGGACCCGGGCCCGGGCCTCGCCGTCCGGTTCCAGGGCGGCCAGGGGCAGAAGGCCGCGCTCTTCCACCAGGCGCTCCAGGATTTCCACCGGCCGGAGACGGCCGACCAGGGGGGCCAGTTCTGCGAAAAGGGCCTTGACTTCGGACAGGATTTCCCGGTCGTCCGGGGCCAGGTCTTTCGGCCAGGGGCGGGGGCCGGTGAAGTAGTCGGTCAGCCGGACCGGGGCCGCCGGCTCGCCCGGGGGCCAGACCAGGCCCAGGAGGGCCTCATCGGTCACCGGCCCCACGGGCGAGCGGAGAGCGGCGGCCAGGTTCAGTTCGGGGTCCAGGCCGCTTAAGAAACTGAAGGCGGCCAGGAGTCCGCGCCCTTCGGCGTAATC
>JAITUX010000083.1 GCA_031286085.1 Candidatus Adiutrix sp.
CCCGGCCCGGCTGGCGGTCCTCGCCCTCCTGTTCCTGGCCCTGGCGGCCGGGTTCCCGGCCGCGGCGTGGGCCGCGGCCCAGGAGGAAGAGACCGACCCCTTGTCTTTGGTGCTGGAGCCCGACATCGAACCGGACTTGGCTCCCAGCCGGAACCCGAGCCAGGGTAAGGGCCAGCATCAGGGCCAGGACCAAGGGACGATTCAAGCCGGCCCCCCGGCGGGGAACGACGCCGACGCCCCGGCCCTGGTGCTCGACCCCGACCCCGACCCGGAAAAGCCCACCCCGGAGGGGGACCCCAACGAGGCCGGCCCGGGGGAAGGGGAAGCCGACCTCTCGGCCCCGGGCATGATCGGCGAAAACGCCGGCTCCATCCCCATCATGCTGGTCGAGGCGGCCTACCTGGCCCACCGGCGGGGCGATTTCAAGGCGGCCATGGACGGCTACACTCGCATCATCCGCCGGCGGGGCCTCACCAAGCGGGAAAGGGCCGTCTGCTATCTCCTGCGCGGCGAGGCCAAGCGGGACGACGGCCAGCTGGACGAGGCCATCCTGGATTTCACCCGGGCCCTGCGCCAGTGGCCGGGCTACCCAGCGGCCCACTATTTCCGGGGCCGTATCCATGAAAAGCGGAACAAGCTCAACGACGCCTACGCCGACCTGGCCATGGCCGCCCAATTGGACCCTCTCCGGGGTTCCTACCAGACCACCCTGTCGCTTCTGAAACTGCGCCTCAAGGAGGCGGGGCTTTTGACCGACGGCCCGCCGCCCGTACCCATCGAGCCCCGCCTGCCTGAAGACCAGGGCTAAAGCCCTTTAAAAAACGCCTTTCAGGTTGTGGTTGCGCAGGGCGGCGTCCCCGGCGCCCAGGTGATAAAGGGTGTGGGAGGCCAGGAGGGCCACGGTGGCGGCGTGGGTGAGTTCGAAATTGATCTTCTTGAACGGCGTTTCATTTCTCTGGGGCAGGGCCTCATCCGCAAGGGCGGAAAGGTATTTGTCCGCCAGGGCCTTGGCCCGGACGCAGGCCGCCTTGACCTTGTCCCGGGGGACAGTCCGCTCCGCCGCGGCGGCCAGCTGGGCTACCGCGGGCTCGGCCAGCAATTCGGCGGCGGCTGTGCCGGGCGCCTCCACGAAAAGGTCCACGGCCGTTATGGCGTGGTAAATTTGCTGCCAAACCGGCCAGCCGCCGCTTTTTTCAGCCCAGATCTCATCAGGGCAGACTTCGATAAATTTGAGCAGCAGGCCGAAGGCGTTATCCACCGGCGGCTTCAAGGCGTTGACGATGACTTGCGGCATTTTTCCATCCTTTCTTTAGGCCGCGGCCGGCTCTAGGCGCGGACCACGTTGGCGGCCTGAGGGAAGACCCCCCGGGTATCGACGATGAGGGGGGCGTAATCGGCGATGAGCCGGTAGTCGAAGGCCGCGTGGTTGGTCAAAAGCAGCGCCGCCTCGGTGGCCTTAAGGGTCTCCGGGGTCAGGGGCACGCTGGCCAGGTCGAAGCGGCCCCGACGGAGGGAGGGGAAGACCGGAATGTGGGGGTCGCTGTAGCTCAGTTCCGCCCCCCGGGCTAGGAGGAGTTTCATTATCTCCACCGAGGGCGATTCCCGCATGTCGGCCACGTCCTTCTTGTAGGCCAGGCCCAGGATGAGCACCCGGGACCCCTTGAGGGGCCGGCCCCGGTCGTTCAAGGCCTGGGCCAGCTTCTCCACCACCCAGTGGGGCATGGACTGGTTGATTTCCCCGGCCAGCTCGATGAAGCGGGTATGCACCCCGTAGGCCCGGGCCTTCCAGGTGAGGTAGAAGGGGTCGATGGGAATGCAGTGCCCGCCCAGACCGGGGCCGGGGTAGAAGGGCGTGAAGCCGAAAGGCTTGGTGGCCGCGGCGCTGATTATCTCGAAAACGTCAAGGCCCATGCGGTCGGTGAGCATCTTCAGCTCGTTGACCAGGCCTATGTTCACCGCCCGGTAGATGTTCTCCAGAAGCTTGACCAGCTCGGCCGCCCGGGTGGAGCTGACCTGGACCATCCGGCCGATGACCTCCCGGTAGAGGGCCAGGCCCACCCGGGCGCAGGCCTGGGTGTCCCCGCCCAGGACCTTGGGAATGGTGCGGGTTTCAAATTCCGGGTTGCCCGGGTCCTCGCGCTCCGGGGAATAGACCAGGAAAAAGTCCGTCCCGATTTCAAAGCCGCGTTTCTCCAAGGGCGGCCGGATCTCCTCGGCCGTGGTGCCGGGGTAGGTGGTGCTCTCCAGGGACAGGAGCTGGCCGGCCTTGAGGTGGGGCAGAAGGCTGTCCAGGGTGCCGGTGACGAAGGAGAGGTCGGGCTCCCGGTGGCGGTTCAAGGGCGTGGGCACGCAGATGATGAGGGCGTCGGCCTCGGCGGCCCGGCGGAAATCGTCGGTCGCTGAAAACAGCCCGCCGGCCACGGCCTTTTGAAGGCGGTCCCCTGGGATATGGAGAATGTAGCTGCGCCCGGCCCGGATCATGTCCATCTTGGCCCGGTCCACGTCAAAACCTAAGGTCTTGAACCCGGCCTCGGCCGTGGAGAGGGCCAGGGGCAGGCCCACATAGCCCAGGCCGATGACGCCCACCACCGCGCTCCGGTCGGCCACTTTCCTCAGAAAGGCGGTTTCAAAGGGGGAAACGGACATCTTCAACATCTCCTGGTCGCCGCAAGGATATTCCCGTGAAGTATAACCCAAGGCCGGGGGCGGGCCAAGTTTTTTTTCCAAAAGCCGGAAGGTGGCCCCTGGCCGGAGCCCGTTGATTTCCCGGACGCTTTTTGGCGGCGGGAAAATTGTTTGACGGTCAACACCTCGGCCGCTATAATAGGCCAAATTTTGCATTTTGCTTGAGAACCGGTCGCCCCTGGAACCGGGGCTGGAACCAGGCCTTTGAATTTCCGGCGCCGGTCGTCGTTTTTCACAAATTTCACCAAATTCGGATTTTTAGGAGTCGGCTATGAAAATCGGTTGCCCCAAGGAAATCAAGAACAATGAAAACCGGATCGGTCTGACGCCCAACGCGGTCCAGGCCTATGTCCAGGCCGGGCATGAGGTTTTCGTTGAAAAGGGAGGCGGGCTGGGCTCCGCCATCGAGGATCATGAATATGTCAAGGCCGGCGCCAAGATCCTGCCCTCGGCCAGGGACATTTGGAAGTCCGCGGATATGATCGTCAAGGTCAAGGAGCCCCTGCCCCAGGAATACAAGCTGATGCGGGAAAACCAGCTCGTCTATACCTACTTCCATTTCGCGGCCGACCGGGAGCTTCTGGAAGCCTGCCTGCAGCAGAAGATCATAGCCGTGGCCTATGAGACGGTGCAGGAGGGCCGGGCCTTGCCGCTCCTGAAGCCCATGAGCGAGGTGGCCGGCCGCATGTCGGCCCTCATGGGGGCCTACTACAGCGCCCGGCCCCAGGGCGGCCGGGGCCTTTTGCCCATGGGCGTAACCGGGGTGGCGCCGGCGGAAGTGCTGGTGCTGGGCGGCGGCGTGGTGGGCGCCAACGCGGCCCGCGTCGCCGCCGGCCTGGGCGCCAAGGTGACCATCCTGGACGTCAGCCTGCCCCGGCTGGAATACCTGGGGGAAATCATGCCGGCCAACGTGACCTCGGTTTACTGCGACGAGGTCAGCGTGGACCACCATCTCCGCGGGGCCGATATAGTCATCGGCGCGGTGCTGGTGCCCGGCGCCAAGGCGCCCCGGCTGGTGCGCCGCGCGCACCTGAAACACATGAAGCCCGGGGCGGTGCTGGTTGACGTGGCCATAGACCAGGGCGGCTGTTTTGAGACCTCCAAGCCCACCACCCACGACAACCCCGTCTATACGGTTGACGGCATCATCCACTACTGCGTGGCCAACATGCCCGGCGCCTACGCCCGCACCTCCACTTTCGCCCTTAACAACGCCACCATCAGCTACGGCCTGGAACTGGCCGGCAAGGGCCCGGAAAAGGCCTGCCTGACCAGCGAAGCCCTGAAACTGGGCCTTAACGCCTACAAGGGGATCATCACCTCCAAGCCCGTGGCCGAGGCCTTCCGC
>JAITUX010000115.1 GCA_031286085.1 Candidatus Adiutrix sp.
CCGGCCGGCTCATTTACGCCTCCCGGCCGGAACGGGGCCTGAAACTGCTCCTGGAGGAAATCTGGCCCCGCCTCCACCAATGGAACCCGGGCCTGGTTCTCCAGGTCTGCGGCTACCAGTTGCCGGAGGGCCCGCCGCCCCACCTGGCCGAACTCTACCGGCGGGTGGAAGAGCTTTTGGCCGCCACCCCCGGCGTAATCAACCTGGGCCCCCTGGGCAAGGCCGACTATTACCGCCATCTCAGCCAGTCGGGCCTCATGATCTATCCCTCAATCTTTCCGGAAATAAGCTGCCTGGCGGTTCTGGAGGCCCAGGCCCTGGGCGTCCCGGCCCTGACCTCCGACGCCTTCGCCCTGGCTGAATCGGTCCCCTTGCCGGAACTGCGGGTGGGCGGCCGGCCCGGCTCCCCCGAATATGTCCGGGCCTACGTGGAACGGGCCATGAGCCTCCTGGGCCAGCCCCTGGAACTGGCCCGCCTGGGCCGCGAAGCCCGGGCCGCCGTGCGGGCCCGCCACACCTGGGAGCAGGTGGCCGCCGAATGGGAGCGGCTCTTCGATCTCAACCTTAGGGCCAAGACCCGCCTGGATTTCGTCCTGGAAAAGAAGGTGGAACTTGCCCATTGAGGTCAAGGCCCCGGCCGGAGAGCGGCCGGATACGGCCGCTCTCTTCCCGGACCTGGTCTTCACGGAGGAAGGCGTCGCCGGCCCCGACGGCAGCCGGGCCTGGCTGGAACCAGGACCGGCCGGGGCCTGGGGACTCAGCCACAGCCAGGGCGGGCGCACCGTCCGCCTGGCCAGCGCCCTGGACCCGGCCGCCGAGGACCGGCGCCTGGTGGAGGGCCTGGATTTGCCCGAGGGCGAGGGGGTGCTCTGCTTCGGCCTGGGCCTGGGCTACCACCTGGAGGAGCTTCACCGCCGCCTGGACCCGGCCGCGCCCCTCTGGGTGCTGGAATCCCGCCCCGCCCTGGCCGCCGCCGCCCTGAAAGCCCGGGATTTGAGCCCCCTTTTCCGGCGGCCGGGCTTCCGCTTGCTGGTCGGCCCCTTCGAGGGCGGGCTGCCCCCCGGCCCCCGGCCCCCGGCCCGGGTGCTGTGGCGGCCGGCCACCCGCCGCCACTTCTCCGCCGAGTATCCGGTTCCCGCCCCCGCCGCCGGCCCCCGCCGCCGGCCCCCGCGCCGCCTCCTCCTGTTCCAGAGCGGCTACTACCTGGAAAAGGAGGTGGCCCGGGCCGCCCAGGCCCTGGGGCTCACGACGGCCGCCTGGGTCTTCCCCCGCACCCTGACCGGCCGGGGCGAACATTTTCGCGAACTTTTGACCCTCATCAAAAATTTCCGGCCCGACCTGGCCTTGACCGTCAACCACCTGGGCTTCGACGCCGAAGGGCTGATGGACGATCTCTTCACCCGCCTGGGCCTGCCGGCCGCCTCCTGGTTTGTGGACAGCCCCGTCTTCATCCTGGGCCCCAAGCCGCCCAGCCCCCTGGTCAGCGCCTTCACCTGGGACCGCGACTACCTGGATTATCTGAAAGGCCGGGGCTTCAGCCGGGTCCGCCGCCTGCCCCTGGCCGCCGACGAGGAATTGTTCCGCCCCGGCCCGGCCGAGCCCATCAGGCGCCCGGTGTCCTTCGTGGGCGACAGCCTCACCGCGGCCACGGAAAAATACCTGGGCAAGCTGGCCGTCCCCGGCCCGGCCCGGCCCGCCTTCCTCAAGGCCATCGACGCCCGGGCCGAGGCCTTTTTGGCCGACCGCGCCCTCCTGCCCGAGCCCGGGCCCCTGGCCAGGCTGGCCAAGGCCCGGGGCCTGGCCGTCCGGCCGGATTCCTTGACCGATCTCCAGGCCCTGGTGACCTGGCGGGCCAGCCGAAGCTGGCGGCTTCGGGTTCTCCAGGGGCAGGCGCCCGGCCTCCTCCACGCGGCCGGCGACCGCGGCTGGCGGGAACTTTTGGGCCTGCCCCCGGACCGCCTCTCCCCGCCCCTGGACTATTATGACGGCCTGGCCGCCTATTACCGGACCAGCGCGGTCAACCTCAACATCACCAGCGCCCAGATGAAGACCGGCCTTAACCAGCGCGTCTTCGACGTGCCGGCCGCCGGGGCCTTCCTGTTGACCGACCGCCGGGACCAGTTGTTCGAGTTCTTCGAGGACGGCCGGGAAGTGGCGACCTATGAGAGCCCGGAAGAGGCCGCCCGCCTGGCGGCCTGGTATTCGGAGCGGCCCGCGGCCCGGGAAAAAATAGCCCGGGCCGCCCGGGCCCGGGTCTTGAGGGCCCACCTCTACCGCCACCGC
The DNA here is from genome assembly GCA_031286085.1 of Candidatus Adiutrix sp. Taxonomy (GTDB): domain Bacteria; phylum Desulfobacterota; class Desulfarculia; order Adiutricales; family Adiutricaceae; genus Adiutrix. The sequence continues at coordinate 2,284 of JAITUX010000115.1, forward strand.
CTGGCCGAACTCCTGGCGGCCCTGGACTGAAACCGTGAGCCGGCTCCTGGTTATCCAGATGGCCAAGCTGGGCGATTTCATCCAGTCCACCCCCTTTCTGGCCGCCCTAAAATCCGCCCGGCCCGGCCGCTCCGTGGCCCTGGCCGCCGGCGACGCGGCCGTCCTGGAAGCCGCCCGCCTCTCGCCCCTGGTTGAGGAAGTCCTGGCCGTCGGCCCGGGCCGGCCCGTGCCGGCCGGGGAATTCGCAGCCGTCTTCCACCTCAACAGCGCCTTGGCCGCGGCCCGCCTGCCCGGCCGGGTCCGGGCCGGCGCCCGCTTCGGCCCGGCGCTGGCCGAAGACGATACCCTGCGCTTCACCCCGGCCCAG
>JAITUX010000177.1 GCA_031286085.1 Candidatus Adiutrix sp.
AAGTTGTTCCCTGCCAGGAGACCGGCATGAAAATAAAGCGTTTCACCGCTCGGGACCTGCCGACGGCCACCAACATGATCAAGGAGGAGTTCGGCCTGGCCGCCCTCATCCTGTCCCAGCGGGAACTGCCGGCCGAGGCCGGCGGCGGGGTGGAGATCACCGCGGGGGTCCGGGAAGAGGATATGCCCCACCGGGGCGAGGCCGCGCCCGGGAAGCCGGAGCCGAAGGCCCGGGCCGGGCCGGCGGCCGGGGCGGCCGCCTACGCCCGCTCCGCCCGGCCGGCCCGCCCGGCCGACCCCGCCCTCGCGGGGCCGCCCTGGCGCCGGGACCTTGAGCATTTCAGCGCGACCCTGACCCGGTCCCTGGGAGAACTGAAGAACCTCATCCTGGACCTGGCCCATCGCCAGAGCCTGGCCGAAAAATGGCGCGACCGGCCCGACCTGGTGAACCTCTACCGCCGGCTGACGGAAACCGGCCTGGCCCCGGAACACGCCCGCGGCCTGGTGGAACTGGCCGCCGAAAGCGCCCGGGCCTGGGGCGGAGAGGTTTTCACCCACCTGAGACGGAATCTGGAATCCAGGCTGCGCCTGGTTGACATATCGCTCTCGCCCCCGAAATTCCTGGCCGTGATGGGGCCTTCCGGGGGCGGCAAGACCACCGCCCTGGTCAACCTGGCCGCCTTCTTCCGCCAGCGGGGCCGCCAGACGGCGGCCATAACCCTGGACACCGTCCGGCTGGGGGCGGCCGAGCAGCTCACCCGCTACGCCCGCATAATGGGCTTAGGCGTGGCCGTCTGCCAAAACCGGGAGGAATTCTCCTCCGCCCTGGAACTTTTCGAAAGCAGCGACCTGGTGCTCATCGACACCCCCGGCCGGAGCTTTCAGAAGCCGGAAGGCCGGCGGGAAATGGCCGCCTTTCTGGACCAGGCCGGGGCTTCCGTCCTCCTGGTGCTGCCGGCCACCATGAAGGAGAGCGACCTGGCCGCGGCCCTGGACCGGGCCCGGGAGTTCAAGGACCTTAGCCTAATCCTGACCAAGTTCGACGAAACCGGGGCCCTGGGCGGCCTGATGAGCTTCTTCATCTCCGGGGCGCCCCGCCTGGCCTTTTTCAGCCTGGGCCCCAAAACCCCGGAAGACTTCACCCTGGCCACGGCCGACAAGTTCCTGGGCCTGTGGCTGGACGGCCTTGAAACCGATGGTCAAGTAGGCTAGAATAAAAAATTCCGGCCCCGGCCGGACCACGAAAGGTGAACCAAACATGGCAACGGCTGACCGGGGGGCCGCCCCCAAGAAACCGGTCCGGGTCATAACCATCACCAGCGGCAAGGGCGGGGTGGGCAAGAGCAACCTCACCCTGGCCCTGGCCCTGGCCTTGAGCAGCCTGGGCCGCCGGGTGCTCGTCTGGGACGCCGACCTGGGCCTGGCCAACATAGACCTCCTCCTGGGCCTTAAGCCCACGGCCAACATTCACGACCTCCTGGACGGGACCAAGACCCTTTCGGAAATCATCGCCCAGGGCCCGGGCGGCCTGAAAATACTGCCGGCGGCCAGCGGCATCATGGAACTGGGCGCCCTCTCCGAAAGCCAGAAGCAGCGCCTGCTTTCGGAATTCGACGACTGGGACGAGGCCCTGGACTTTCTGCTCATCGACACCTCCGCCGGCCTGGGCACCAACGTCATCTATTTCAACCTGGCCGCCCAGGAAAGCATAGTGGTGGTCAGCGGCGAACCGACCTCCATAACCGACGCCTACGCCCTCATCAAGGTCCTCTCCACCTGTTACCAGCAGAACAATTTTTATATCCTGCCCAACATGGTAGCCAATGAGAAGGAGGCCAAGAACGTCTTCGGCCTCTTAAGTTCCGTGGCCGACCGCCACCTTTCCGTGTCCCTGCGCCTTCTGGGCTTCGTGCCCCAGGACCCGGCCGTGGTCACCGCCGTCCGGACCCAGACCCCCTTCTTCCTGGCCGCGCCGACGTCCGAGGCTTCCCGCCGGGTGCTGGAAATCGCCCAAAGGATCCTGGCCAATCCGCCGGATTTGATGGCCGAGGGCGGCCTGTCCTTCTTCCTGAACCGCCTGGCCGGCTTAGGCGTCACGGTGGAATGATGTCCGGCCTCTATGACGAAAGCGGGCGGGTCTCCTGGGCCGGCCTGAGCATGGAGGAAAAAAACAGGTATGTGGAACAATACGCCCCCCTCATAAAATACCTGGCCGACCGCCTGGCCGCCCGCCTGCCCGACCACATCAACAAGGACGACCTGGTCTCCGCCGGCGTCCTGGGCCTCATCGATTCCGTGGACAAATTCGACCCGGGCCGGGCCATCCTGTTCAAGACCTACGCCGAATTCCGCATCAAGGGCGCCATGCTGGACGAACTGAGGAGCATGGACTGGGTGCCCCGCTCCATCCGCAAGAAGACCAACCAGCTGGAAAAGCTCTGGCAGCGCCTGGAGGGGGAACTGGGCCGGCCGCCCACGGACGAGGAGGCGGCCGCGGCCCTGGCCCTGCCCCTGACCGACTACCTGAAACTCCTGGACGAAATACGCACCATCAACATCCTGGACCTCGACGCCTTCAGGGCCGTGGACAAGAGCGGAGCCCGGGAAACCCGCGACATTTACGATATCCTGGCCGATGAAAGCGCCCTGGACGCCTTGACCGCCCTCACCCAGGACGAGACGCGGGACGTCCTGGCCAAGGCCATCGAAGATTTGGCCGAAAAGGAACGCCTGGTCGTCACCCTTTACTATCACGAGGAACTGACGATGAAGGAAATCGGCCAGGTGATGGGCTACACCGAATCCCGCATCAGCCAGATCCACACCAAGAGCCTCTTGAGGCTGCGGTCCAAGCTGCGCCGCTATTTTGAGGAAAGGGCCAGGGGCTGACCAGGGGGCATGGCCGAAGAACGCAAGACAGACCCGGCTCTGGACGATTGGAACAGTCTGCCCCTGGATCCCTCGGCCGACGATTGGGACGATGAGCCGGCCTCGCCTTCTCCGCCCGGCCAGCCGGCTCAGCCCGGCCAACCGGACGAGTTAGACGAACCGGCCCCGGCTCCTAAACAGGCTCCGCCCCCTGACGCGGCCTTGTCCAATGAAGCGGACGAGTTCGGCGAACCGGCCCCGGCTCTTAAACCAACCCCGCCCCCTGAACCGGCCTTGTCCAATGAAGCGGACGAATTCGACGAACCGGCCCCGGCTCTTAAACCAACCCCGCCCCCTGAACCGGCCTTGTCCGGTGAACCGGACGAATTCGACGACCCGGCCCCGCCCCTTGACCCGGCCCCGCCTCTTGACGCGGCCCCGCCCCCTGAAGCGGCCGCCTCGGATGAGGTTTACGAGACCATCGAGCCCTACGCCGTAGTCAAGCGGCGGGCCGAACTCGGCGAAGCGGCTCCAGACGCCGGGGCCGACGAGCCTTACGAGACCATCGAGCCCTACGCCGTAGTCAAGAGGCGGGCCGAACTCGGCGAAGCGGCCCCGGACGCCGGGAACGACGAGCCCTACGAGACCATCGAGCCCTACGCCGTAGTCAAGCGGCGGGCCGAACTTCAAGAATCGGCCGAGCCCGGCGAAGAAGCTCCGTCCGCCTCACCCCCGGGCGATCCGGCCGCCGAGGAAGACGAGTTTGACGCCCCCGCCCAAGAGCCGTCCTCCGCGGCGGAGCCCGCCCCCCTGACGGACCAGGAATCCAACCAGCCCTTGCTCCACCCAGACGACCTGGACGACCTGCCGAGCGAGGGCCTAAAGCCGGACGGGCCTCTCCCCCAGAAAGTGGAACTGGATATA
>JAITUX010000191.1 GCA_031286085.1 Candidatus Adiutrix sp.
AGCCCGAACAGGCGCGGCTTGAACAGGCGCCGCCGGCGCCCGCGCGGCCCGGCGGCGTGCGGGCCCATCCCCGGGCCGTGGTGGCCAGGGACACCGGCTACCCCCCGGACATGCTGACGCCCCGAATGCGGGTGAATGAAGACCTGGGCCTGGATTCCATCAAGATGGTCGAAGTGTTGAGCGTCATGGCCGAGCGCCTGGGCCGGGCCGATACGGCCCCCCCCGGGGAGGCCCTGGGCGCCGCCACCCTGGGCGAGCTGGCCGAAATTTTGGCGGGCCTGGCCCCTACGGGGCCTGAGCCGGCGCGGCCGGAGCCGGCGAAACCCCTCTCTGGTGAATCGCTCGCGGAGACCATCTTCGGGGTGGTGGCCCGGGAGACCGGCTACCCCCGGGAAATGCTGGCGCCCGGCCTGAACCTGGAGAGCGATTTGGGGCTGGACTCCATAAAAAAGGTGGAAATCATCTCCGCCCTCCTGGACGAACTGGCCGGCGCGGGCCTGGCCGTCCCGGCCCCGGAAACCCTCCGGGAGGTCCAGACCCTGGGGGAACTGGCCGAGCGGTTCAAGGCGGGCGGCCCGGCCGCCCGGCCGCCCGCGCCGGACGGTTTCCCGCCCGCTCCGGCCGGGGCCGTCTCAAAGCCGGAAGCCGCCGCGCCGCCCGCGCCCGGCCGCGCCCCGGAGCCCAAGGCGGTGCGGCGCGGGCCGGGCCGCCCGCCCAAGAACCGCTTAAATCCCGCCCCCGCCCCCGGCGAGGCCGAGGTCAAGACGGCCGAGCAGACCACCGCCTACCAGGTGGAGGCGGCGCACCTGAGCCTGGCCGATTTCAGCCAGGCCCCCCGGCCGGAGGGGGAGATGGTCCTGGTGGCCGACGAGAGCCCCCTGGCCGAGGCCCTGGCCGAGCATTACGCCCGCCGGAACGGCGGGGCGGTCCGCCGTTTCACCTGGTCAACGGCCGGGGATTTGGCCGAAGCCCCGGAGAACTTGGGCAGCCTGGTCCTGATCGGCCCGGAGGAGCCCGAAAGCCTGGCCTGGCCCCGCGAGGCTTTCCGGATTTTGAAAACCCTCGGCCCGGCCCTCCGGCGGGCCAGGGCGGCCGGCCGGCCGGCCCTGGCCCTGGGCCTGACTTTCGGCGGCGGCGCTTTCGGCTTCGCCTCGGTCGGGCCGGCCTCGGCGGCCTCTCCGGCCGAGGCCGCCCTGGCCGGGCTCTTCAAGACCGCGGCCCGGGAGTGGCCGGAAGTCATGGTCCGGGTGGTGGATCTGCCCCGGGAGGCGAACCTGCCGGCCGCCGGGCGCTACCTGCCGGCCATCCTGGCCGCCTCCGCGGCCGAGGGCGCGCCGGCGGAACTGGGCTTCCTGGCGCCGGACCGCTGCGTCGCCCTCCGCCTGCGGCCCTACCGGCTCAAGAACATCCGGGTCCGGCACCTCAAGCCCGGGCAGACCGTCCTGGTCACCGGCGGCGCCCGGGGCGTGACGGCGGCGGCCCTGCGGGAACTGGCCCGGTCCTGGCTGCCTCACCTGGTCATATTGGGCCGCACGCCCCTGGCCGAGAACGAGCCGGAGTGGCTCAAGGATAGGACGGACGGGGCCTCGATCCGCAAAGCCATGTGGGACATGGCCGAAACCAAGCCGGAACCCCGGGAGCTGGCCCGGGCCGCGGATATGGTCCTGGCCGGGCGGGAGGTGCGGGCCAACCTGGCGGCCCTGGAGAAGGCCGGGGCCAAGGTGACCTACCTGGCCGGGGATTTCGGGCGGGAGGAGGCCGTAAAGTCCGCCCTGGAGGACATAAAGCGCCGGCACGGCCCCATTCACGGTTTCATTCACGGCGCCGGGGTCCTGGCCGACAGCCTCATCCTGGAAAAGGACGAGGCGGATTTCGATTCGGTCTTCAACACCAAGGCCCGCCTGGCCCGCCTCATCCTGGGTGAACTGGAGGGCCAGCCTTTGAACCTGGCCGTCTTCTTCTCCTCTTCCACGGCCCGCTTCGGGCGGCGGGGCCAGGCCGACTACGCGGCCGGCAATGAATACCTGAACAAGCTGGCCCTGCGGCTGGCCCAGAACCGGCCCGGCCCCAAGTGCCTTTCCGTCAACTGGGGGCCCTGGGCCGGCGGCATGGTGGATGAATCCCTGGCCCGCCTGTTCCAGGAGGAAGGCGTGGGCCTCATCTCCCTAGGCGAGGGCGCCCGGATTTTCGCCAGCCTGGCGGGCACCCCCAAGCACGACCCGGTGGAAGTGGTGGTCCTGGGCCGGGGCACCCGGCTGGAAGCCCTGACCGGGGGCGGCCCCGAGACCTCATGGGCGCGCGGATGAAGGACGGCCGCCGGCCGCCGGACCCCCGGGCCGCGGCCGCCGTGGTGGGCCTGGGCCTGTCCCTGCCCGGGGCGGCCACCGTGGAGGAGTTCTGGGCCAACATCCTGGAAGGCCGCCGCTTCTTCGCCCCGGCCACGGCCCTGGATTGGGGGGCCGAGCCGGAGCTCTTCCTTCAGCCCGGCGGGCCGGCCCCGGACAAGGTTTACAGCTTAAGCGGGGCCTATAACCAACGCCGGACCATCGAGCCCCGGGGCCTTAACCTGCCCCCGGATTTCGATTTCAAAAGCGCCGACGGCTCCCTGGCCTTCTGGCTGGCCGCCGGCCGCGAGGCCGCCGCCCAGGCGGCCCTGGACAGGGTGGACCCGGCCCGGGTGGGGGTCATCGCCGGCCACACCATTCTGCCCACCTCGGCCATGGCCGAGGCGGCCGTCAATCTCTACACCCGCGAGGCCACCCGGAACTGGGCCGCCAAGCCGCAGCTGGAACCGCCGCCCCCGGGCGCCTTCCGCCTCCTGGGCTATTCGGCCCGCCTCCTGGCCCGGGCCCTGGGCTTCACCGGCGAAGCCTTCACCCTTGACGCCGCCTGCGCCTCCTCCCTCTACGCCGTCCACCTGGCCGCGCGGAAACTCATGGACGGCGAACTGGAGGCCGTCATCACCGGCGGAGTGGCCAAGGCCGACGCCCTCTTCACCCAGATGGGCTTTTGCCAGCTCCGGGCTCTTTCCGCCTCCGGCGCCCTGACCCCCTTCGACCGCTCGGCCGACGGCCTGGTCGTGGGCGAGGGGGCCGCGGCCCTGGTCTTGAAGCGCCTGGATAGGGCCCTGGCCGACGGCGACGAGGTGCTGGCCGTCATCCGGGGCGTGGGGCTCTCCAACGACCAGGCCGGCAACATCCTGGCCCCCCAGGCCGAAGGCCAGACCCGGGCCATGAAGGCCGCCTGGCTGGCCGCCGGGCTGTCCCCGGCCGGCCTGGGCCTCATCGAGGCCCACGGCACCGGCACCATCCTGGGCGACCGGGTGGAAGTGGAGACCATCAAGGGCCTTTTGGCCGACCCGGATTTCCCAGCGGCGGAATCTCCGGCCCCGCCGGTCCTGGGCTCGGTCAAAAGCAACATCGGCCATCTCCTGTCCGCCGCCGGGGCGGCCGGCTTGGCCAAGGCCGTCCTGGCCCTGTCCCGCCGCATACTGCCGCCCACCGCCGGCTTCAAGGAAGAGGCCCCGGGCCTGAACCTGGCCGGCCCGCCGGCTCTCCGCGTCCTCTCCCGGCCCGAGCCCTGGCCGGAGAACCCCGGCGGCCCGCGCCTGGCCGCGGTCAACGCCTTCGGCTTCGGCGGGGTCAACGCCCAGGTCATAGTCGAGGAATTCGCGCCGGCGGGCCGGCCGCCCCACCTCCCCGGCTTTTCGGCCGGCCCGGACCCGGCCCTCCGGCCGGCCGGCCCGCCGCCCCTCCGGCTCCTCTCAGCCCTGGCCCTCTCGGCCCCCTGGCCGGATTTCGCCTCCCTGGCCCAGAACTGGATGGATTCCGAGGGGCCGCCCATAATCTCCGACCGGCGTTTCGGCGGCCTCAAGGCCAAGGGCCTCTTCTTCCACAGCCTGGTGCTGGAGGGCGCCGACCTGCGCCTGGCCCCCAAGGATTTGGCCAACATCCTGCCCCAGCAGGCCCTGGCCCTGAAAATGGCCTCGGACGCCTTGAAGGAGGCCGGCCTGGCGGCGCCCCACGACCGGGGCGTAATTACCGGCCTTAGGGCCGAAGCGGGCTCGCCGGGCCTGGACAAGACCAGGGTGGGCGTTTTCATGGGGGTGGACGTGGACCCCCGCTCGGCCGATTACGCCTTCCGCTGGCTGGGCCCCTTACGGGCGGCCGAGGCCCAGGTGGCCGCCGGGGCGCTTAAGCCCCGGGACGTGCCGGAGTTCGTGGAGGCCTTGAGGCAGCGCAGCCATCCGGCCTTGACGCCCAGCCGGGTCACGGGGGCCCTGGGCAGCCTGGTGGCCAGCCGGGTGGCCCGTTTCATCGGCTCGGGCGGCCCGGCCTATACCGTGACCGAGGACGGGGCCTCCGGGCTGCGGGCCCTCAAGCTGGCCATGGAAGCCATAGGCCGGGGCGAAATAGATTTGGCCCTGGTGGGGGTGGTGGACACCCTGGGCGATCCCAAGACCGCGGCCCTGGAGCCGGGCCGCCTCTGGGAAGAGGGGGCGGCCATGCTGGTGGTGGCCTCGGAGGAAGCGGCCGCCAGCCTGGGCCGCGGCCGGGCCCCGGAACTTTCGGCCGCCCCGGAGTCCGGGGGCCGCCTGGGTGGTTTGGGCGGTTTCTTCCCCCTGGTCCGCAACGCCTTTTTCATTCGCCACCGCCTGGTTTCCCGGGGGCTGGGGGCCGGGGCCGCTTACTGGATAAAGAACCGCGGCGACCCGCCGCGCCGCCTGGAATCCTCCGGTTTCGCCATTACGGAAAAGGGCGGCGAGGACGCCGCCGCCCCGCCCTACTCCTACGAGGACGCCACCTGGTTCCTGGTCCGGGCCCGGAACCGGGAGGGCGGCCAGGAACTTCTGAACCGCCTGGAACAAATGGCCCGGGACGAGGGCGCCAATATACCGCTGGCGGACGTCCTGGGCCCCCTGCGGGCGGAAAAGCGGGCCTTGAAGCGCCTGGGCGACCGCTTCTGGTCCGAATACGGCGGAACCCCCGGGGCGCGCCCGATCCTGGCCATCCTGGCCCGGGGCTTCGAGGATCTCCTGGAACTTCTGAAAAAGGCCCGGGCCCGCCTCAAGGGCGACAACCAGCCCCTGACCCCGGACCAGGGCCACCGCCTCCTGTGGGCCCTGGAGGGCGAAAGGGTCAAGGGGGAGCTGGCCTGGGTCTTCCCCGGCTCGGGCAGCCATTACCACGGCCTGGGCCGGCGGCTGGCCATGGCCTTCCCCAACCTCATGGGCCGCCTGGAAGACCGGGTCAGCCACCTGGCCGACCATTTCCAAAGCGCGGTCTTCTGGGGCTCCCAGCCCCGGGAGGCCACCCCCCTCCAGGCCATCCTGGGCCAGGTCTCCTTCGGCCTTTTGGGGGCCGAGGTGCTTAAAAGCTTCAATATCACGCCCCAGGCCATCCTGGGCTACTCCCTGGGGGAGACCACGGCCCTCTTGGCCACCGGGGCCTGGGCCGACCGCGAGGGCCTCTACGGCGACCTAATCAAATCAACCCTTTTCACCAAGGAGCTGGCCGGCCCCTGCCTGGCCGCCCGGCGCCATTTCCGCTGGCCGGCCGACCGGCCCTTCCAGTGGGTCATGGGCGTCATCTCCACGCCGGCCGGCGAAATCAGGTCCGCCCTGGCCCGCCTGTCCGAGCCCTGGGCC
>JAITUX010000124.1 GCA_031286085.1 Candidatus Adiutrix sp.
CGCCCCGGTTGCTGACCACGGCGCTGGCGGAAAACTCGTCGCCCGGGGCCGCGTAGAGGGGCAGGGACTGGCGGACCAAAAGGTCGCGGGTCACCAGCACCGAGCCCTGGCCGGTGCCGCTTCTCCGGCCGTGGCCGGTGGCCACGGCGAAGATCTTGAAGGTGGTGAGGTTTTCAGGCATCTTGATTTTGAGCGAAAGCCGGCCCCTGGAGTCCGGGGTCAGGCCGGGCTCAAAGAAGGCCAGGGCCGCGAAGAGGCGCCGCAGCCCCTCGGCCTGTTCGGACGAAAGCCCGCCGCCCCCGCCGGGGTCTCCGCCCTTGTCGCCGAAGTTTTCCCGGCTGACCAGGCTTAAGATGTTGCTGGCCGTCTGGATAAGGAGGGGATAGGGGCGGTTATACTGGGCGGCCGGGTGATAGGTGCCCTCGCCGGCCAGTTGGATGACCGCCGCGTCCGCGACGACCAAGGCCACTTCCGCCTGGGGGAAGGGCTGGCCCAGGTGGTCGGCGACGGCCAGGTTCACGGTCACTTCCTCCCCGGGGCCCGCTTCCGGCGGATTGACTTCGACCTTGACGTCCAGGAGGCCCGCCCGGCTGGGGACGGCCAGTTCCGTGTAGCCGGCCCGCAAGGCGGGCTTGCCGAAATCCATGTTCCGCTGGTCCGGGCGGTCGGCCAGGCGGCCCCGGGCCAGGAGGATTGAGACGAAGACGTTGGGCGTGTCCCAGGCCTCGATGGGCACCTCCAGCACCGGGGCGTGGCTGGTGATTTGGAAGGTTTTGGTGCGGCGGAGCCCGGCCCGCTCCACGGTCAAAAGGCCCTCGCCCTGGTCAAAGGGGCTCTGGACCAGGATGCGGGCCACTTCGCCGGGCTGGTAGCTCTTCTTGTCCGGCACCAGGGTCAGGGGCTCGTCTTCCCGGCCCGGCAGCCAGCCCACCTCGCCGGCGCCGGCCGCGTAGAAATATTCGGCGGCCCGGGTCGCGCGGCCGTCCTGGTCGCGGAGTTCGGCCAGGACCCAGTATTGGCCGGGCTTGTCCGGGGCCACGGGCCAGGTAACGGGGCCCTCGCCGCTGGTCAGGCTGGTTTCGGCCACCTTTTCGTCCGTGAGGCTGGAGACGTATTCATAGGCCGAGCCCGAAGTCTTGCGGCGGACGTTCCGCCAGTCGCGGCGGTAGAGGGTCAGGTCGGCTTTCACCCCGGGCACGAGGCGGCCTTCCGTATCCGCCACGATGAACTTGACGGACTGGTTCTCCCCGGCCCGGCCCAGGATGGGGATGGACAGGCCGGCATAAACCGAGGCCGGGTGGATTAGGAAACGGCCGGAGGCGGAAACCGGGCGGGCGTCCACGTCAACCACGGTGACGTCCACGGCCAGGAAGCGGGGCCGGGGAGGCCGGCCGGCCGGGCCGGCCAGGTTCACGGCGAAATCAAGGTTCCCGTCCTTATCCAGGCCGCCGGAGGCCGAAGCCAGGATATCGGCCGCTTCTTCCGGCTCTTCCGGGCCGTCGTCCTCTTCGCTCCGGCTGATATTGTCGTCCAGGGTGTAATTCGCGTAAGGCCCGGGCAGGCGGAAGTGGGCCGGCAGGTAATGGGCCGACCACTTAACCGGCTGACCGGCCACCGGGGCCCCGAAATGATAGCCGGCCCGGGCGGCCAGTTCGATACGGTCCCCGGCCAGGGCCTGGTCGGGCAGCCCTTCGATTTTGACCTCGAAGGCCGGCGGGCGATAGGTGAGCACCTTGAAGGAACCGGCCTGGGCCAGTTCCCCGTCGGCCGGCCCGGCCCAGACCGTCCAGGCGCCCAGGCTGGCGTCGGGGGGCAGGGGGAACTCGTGGCTCAGGGTGCCGAAGGGGCCGGCTGTTTTCCTAAACCGGGCCGCCTTTTCCCCGAAGGGGTCGCGGATCTCCAAATCCATTTCCTCGCCGGAGGGCTCCCGCATGAGTTCGCCCCGGCCCTGGCGGGCGATGACCTTGAACTTGGCCGTTTCTCCCGGCCGGTAGAGGGGCAGGGCGTTCAGGAGCCAGAGGTTGGGCTCCCGGGCGGCCCGTTCGGCTTCGTGGAGGCTGTAAGCCTCCAGGGGCCAGTTCCAGTTGGAGAGGGAACCCTGCCAGTCCAGGGGCCACAGGACCATCTGGCCTTCGGCCTTGGCCACCACGAAGAGGCGGCGGTCCGGGCGGCCGTCGCGGAAGAGTTTTTCCAGGCCGGGCAGCTGGGCCAGGCCGTCCTGGCCGCTCTGGCCGCGCCACAGGCTCCGGCCGGCGCCGTCGCGCAGTTCCAGGCTGGCGTTGGGCCAGGCCCGGGCCTCGGCCAGGTTGGTCGCCCAGATAAGGCCCGATTCCGGCCCGGTCTTGACGGTCAGGCCCAAATCGCTGATCTGGGCCAGGGCGCAGACCTGGCGGGGCGTCTTTTCCAAATCCTCGTAGCGGGCCCGGATGACCAGGAAACTGCCCTGGCGGCGGTCGCCGAAAAGCTGGGCCAAATCCAAAACCAGGGTCCGCCGCCCGTCCTTGGCCCCGCCGGGGACCGGCAGGCGCAAGGTGGCCGGCTCTTCCGCGCCCTTCAGCACTTCGGCCGCGCCCGGCCCCCCGCAATGGCGGAAATTATAGCTGTCGGTCCAGGCCTCTCCGGGGTTTTCCGCGTCCGCGGTGAGAAAGGCCAGGGCCTCCTCGTCGGTCAGGGCGAAGCCCTCTATGTCCACCTTGGGCAGATTGGTGACCGTGAGGCGCAACTGGGGCGGGGCGGAGGTCTCCAAAAGGCCGTAGGGCTCGTCCAGGCCGAACTCGACCGCGGGCTGGTAGGCC
>JAITUX010000142.1 GCA_031286085.1 Candidatus Adiutrix sp.
AGCAGAATGGGCCGGCCCGGCGGCCCCGGCCGCCGGATGGACGGGGCCGCCGCATAAGCGTTGGCCGCCGGCTCCGGGGCCGTTGTTTTCACGGCCAAGTCCGGGGCGGCCGGGCCGCAGCCGCCGCAGCCGTGGCAGCCGGACTGGCGGCAGTCGGGGGTGGTCTGGCCGGCCAAGGCCCGCCGCCATTCGGCCAGCAGAAAATCTTCCGTCACCCCGGGGCTGAGATGGCCGTAGGGCAGGGGATCGCCCGGCTCAAAGGGGTGGAGGAGATCGGCCTGGTTTTCCGAGGCCAGGGCCGCGGTCCAAAGGTCGGGGTTGAAACGGTCGCTCCAGGCCTCGAAGCGGGCGCCGGCGCGGTGGAGTTTTTCCAGCACCGGGCTCAGGCGGCGGTCGCCCCGGGCCAGAAGGGCTTCGGCCCAGGAGGCCCCGGGGGCGTTCCATTTGATGGTCAGGCCGGGCAGCCGGGCCAGCTGGCGGACGTTCAGGAGCTTTTCGTTTATGGCCGCCATCGACGCGGCCGGCAGCCACTGAAAGGGCGTGTGGGGCTTGGGCGTGAAATGGGCCAGGCCCAGGTTGAGCTGGGCCCGGCCGAGTTTGCGCAGCCGCCGGATAAGCGCGGCCAGGCCGGCCAGGTCTTCGTCCGTCTCCGTGGGCAGGCCGACCATGAAATAGAGCTTCAAGGTCCGCCAGCCCAGGGAGAAGGCCCGCTCCGCCGCCTCCAGAAGGTCGTCGTCGGTCAGATCCTTGTTGATGACGTTACGGAGGCGCTGGGTGCCGGCCTCGGGGGCCAGGGTGAAGCCGGTTTTGCGCACCCGCCTTATCTGGGCGGCCAGTTGGCCGCTCAGGCTCTTGACCCGGAGGGAGGGCAGGGACAAGGCCACGGCCTGGTCGGCGTAGCGGTCCATGAACTCGGTCGCCAGGCGGCCGATCTCCGTATGGTCGCCGGCCGAAAGGGAGAGGAAGGAGAGGTCGTCCTGCCCCCCGGATTTGAGGTTGGCCTCGGCCAGGTCCAGGATGGATGGCCGCCGCCGCTCCCGGACCGGCCTGTAGATATAGCCGGCCTGGCAGAAGCGGCAGCCCCTGGTGCAGCCCCGGCTGATTTCGACGATGACGCGGTCGTGGACGGTCTTGATGAGGGGGGTTATCTGGCAGTTCGGGGCGGGCGCGGTTTCCAGGCTTGAAGCCAGGGCCCTGGTCACCCTGGCGGCGGAGCCCAGGGCCTCCACGGCGGCCAGGCGGCCGTTACGGCCGTAAACCGGACGGAAAAGGGAGGGGATATAAAGGCCGGGCCGCCCGGCCAGGCGGCGGAAGAGTTCGGCCTTGGGGCCGCCCTCCGCCCGCCAGGCCTTGATTATTTCCAGGTCTTCCAGGAAGTGGGCTTCGGCGTCGCCCAGGAAAAACAGGTCGAAAAAATCGGCTATCGGCTCGGGATTGAAGGCTCCCGGCCCCCCGGCGGCCACCAGGGGGCCTTTTTCGTCCCGGGCCGAGGCCCTGAGCGGCAGGCGGCCCAGGTCCAGCATGTTCAGGATGTTGGTATAGCTCAACTCGTATTGCAGGGAAAAGCCCACCAGGTCAAATTCGGCCAGGGGCCGCCGGCTCTCCAGGCTGGTCAGGGGCCGGCCCCGGCGGCGCAGCGCGGCCTCCCAATCCGGCCAGGGGGCGTAAGCCCTTTCGGCGGAAAAGCCGGGGGTCTGGTTTAGAAGGTGGTAGAGGATCTTGTGGCCCAGGTGGCCGTGGGCAATCTCATAGACGTCCGGGAAGGCCAAGGCGACCCGGAAAAGACGCCCGGCGGCGTCCGGAACCTGGTTGGGCCGGGCTTCCCGTTCGCCGCCCAGGTAGCGGCCCGGTTTTTCCACGGCCAGGAGTTCCGGCCAATCCTCGTAGCGGTCGTTCATGGTTGATCGGCGACCGGCCTTTTAATCGCCGGGGACTTGGGCCAGGAGGGCCTCGACCTCGCCCTGGCCCAGCCCGCCGCCAGGCGCCTGGGGGCCTTTCAAGGTTGTTTTCTTCTGGAGCGGGCCCCTGGTCCGGCCAGGGCCGGGTTTGGCTTTATAGGTTCCGGCCGGGCCTGATTTTGAATAAGGCTTGGCCGGGCGGGGCTGGAAGCGGCCGTCCGGGGCGGCCGGCCGGGTGGTTTCAGCCAAGGCCTTGAGAAAATTTTCCACCTTGGCCAGGCGTTGGCCGGCCAGGTCCTGAAAGCTCATTTTTTCAACCAGGACGGTGACCAGGGGCTGGGCGCCCCCGGTTTCTTCGGGCGGCCGGCGCGTCCACTCTTCCAAAAGAGTCAGAATTTCCTCGGCCGTAACCCGCAGAAGGTCCTGGGTCTCACGGAGTTGCCGGGCCATTTCCGGCAATTCCCGCCGCAGCCGGGCTTGTAAGCCCAAGGGGCGTCCGCCCGGGCTCGATCCCGGGCTGTTGCGGGGCGTCTTCGGGGGGCCGCCGCCGACCCGCTCCGGGCGGGCGGTCGGGCCCTTGGCGCGGGGCGGCCGGGCCGAGGCGGAGCCGCCGGGCTTGGCGCGGGGCGGCCGGGCCGAGGCGGAGCCGGCAGGTTTGGGCCGGGGCG
>JAITUX010000082.1 GCA_031286085.1 Candidatus Adiutrix sp.
ACCGCACATCCAGATCCAAAGGACGTTCGGAAAATCGGACTCCAGCGGCCGGTTTGTTTTTACCCGCCCACGGAGGGCTGTCGGGCGCGTCTGCCATAGTTGACTCCTAAAAATAAACCCTGTTATTCACTCTTGGCCGTCTCGCCGTCGGCGTCTCCTCCGGCCGATCCGGCCGGGGCCGTGTCGCCGGCCTGGACCAGGAGAGGTTCCGTGGGCGGGGCCATGGCCTCGCCATTAAGGGCGGACAGTCTGGCGCGAGCCAGAAGGGCCGGGTAAGAATCCGGGAAGGATTGCAAAATGTCTTCATAGGCCAGTTTCGCCGCCTCTGGTTGGCCGTCCGCGTCCCGCACCCGGCCCAGGGCCAAGAGGAGGTTGGATTTATAATTGTCCGGCAGGAAGGGCCAGTCCAGAAGGGCCTGGTAACTTTGCGCGGCCCGGGGGTAATCCTTGATCGTCTCGTAGAGGCCGCCGAGATTATCAAGCAGCAGGGGTTTCAGGGATATTTCCTCTGGTTTAAGGGTTTGGAGCAGATTCTCAGCCAAGGGCACGGCCTTTTCGGGGGCGTCCGCCTCGGTATGGAGCCGGATCAAGGCCAAAACAGCCAACCTGGCGGCCCGGCGGCCGGGATGGTCGGAACGGATTTTTTCCAGGGCCGCCTCGGGCGAGGCCTCGGCCAGGGCCTGTTCGTAAGCCGTCAAAGCAGCCTCTTCCGCCGCCTGCCGGCTACGGACATAGGCGAACCCGGCCAAGACCGCCAGGAGCGCCACCGCCGCGCCGAGGGCCAAGGCCCGGGTATGGCGCAAGGCGAACTCGTAAACTTTTTCGCTGGTGGTCAGAAAGGCGTCTTTTTCTTTCAGAAGATCGCGGATATGTTTTTCAGGGGCCTTGGCCTGGCTCATTGGCGGGTCATCCACATAGTTGTTTTTCCCCAATTCCAAAATCGCGGCAGTTCCGAAAATCAAAAAGCGGCCTTGGCCGGCGGTCAATGACTCATGGAATCCAGGAAATCCTGGTTGCTTTTAGTGCCCCGGATCTTGTCGAGCAGAAATTCCATGCTCTCCACCGGGCTCATGGGGCTCAACAGCTTGCGGAGAATCCAGATGCGGTTCAATTCCGTTTCCGACAGAAGCAGATCTTCCTTGCGGGTTCCGCTGCGGTTGATGTCCATGGCCGGGAAGACGCGCTTGTCGCTGAGTTTGCGGTCGAGGTGGATTTCCATGTTTCCGGTGCCCTTGAACTCTTCGAAGATGACTTCATCCATACGGCTGCCGGTGTCAATGAGGGCGGTGGCGATTATGGTCAGGGAGCCGCCTTCCTCGACGTTGCGGGCCGCGCCGAAGAAACGCTTGGGCCGGTGTAGGGCGTTGGAATCCACGCCGCCGGATAAAATCTTGCCCGAAGGCGGCACCACGGTGTTGTAAGCCCGGGAGAGGCGGGTGATTGAATCAAGGAGTATGACCACATCGTGCTTGTGCTCAACCAGGCGCTTGGCTTTTTCAATGACCATGTCGGCCACCTGGACATGGCGGGTGGCCGGCTCGTCGAAGGTGGAGCTTATGACTTCGCCCTTGACCGAGCGCTGCATGTCGGTCACTTCCTCGGGCCGCTCGTCGATGAGCAGCATGATCAGGATGGTTTCCGGGTGGTTCCTGGTGATGGAATTGGCTATATTCTGCAACAATATGGTCTTGCCGGTGCGGGGCGGGGAGACTATGAGCCCGCGCTGCCCTTTGCCTATGGGCGTCATCATATCCATGATGCGCATGGAATAATTCTTGCCGTCGTTCTCCAGTTGAATGCGCTTCTGGGGATAGAGGGGAGTCAGGTTGTCAAAGAGGATTTTGTCGCGGTTGGAATCCTCCGGGTCCTCGAAATTGCACTGCTCAACCTTGAGCAAGGCGTAGTAACGTTCGCTCTCCTTGGGCGGGCGTATCTGGCCGGTGACCGTATCGCCGGTGCGCAGGTTGAAGCGCCGGACCTGGCTGGGAGAGACGTAGATGTCGTCCGGTCCGGGCAGGTAATTGGATTCCGGCGCCCGGAGAAAACCGAAGCCGTCGGGCAGGGTTTCCAGAACGCCTCCGCCGAAAATCATGCCGTTGTGTTCGGTCTGGGCCTGGAGCAGGGCGAAAATCAACTCCTGCTTGCGAAGATTGGTGGCCCCTTCAATTTTGAATTCTTTGGCCAAGGCGGTCAAATCGCCAATCTTCATTTTTTTCAAATCGGACAAATCCATTTTTTCAGTCATGCTGAGTCCTGAAATTCGGCTCCCCTTCCTTTGGATTTCGGGGAGACCGGGTGGCGCAGATTTTAGCCTAAAACCGATACCGGTTCAGCCTTGGCGGAACCTTGGCGGACAGTCATCTGGCGTTCCGGCGGAACAACGGGTCTTTAGAGATTTTTCATTCGGGCGGTTTAAGCTTGAAGCGAACCGCGCCCCGAAAGACGCGGCCGGAAGAATGGAATACGAGGTAAATCTACACTCTAAAACATACCCTGTCAAGACTTTTCCGCGCCTCTTTCCGGGGGCTGGCCGCCCTTGGCCTTAAAAAGCGTTTTTATGTTATAATTTCAAGTCGCCAGAGAGCTTAAAGAACCCGCCGGAAGCTCCCATGACGCCGGATATCGAACCTTGGCTTTATCGGGCGTTGGATATTTTATTTACGGGCCTGCCGTTTTTTGCTAATATAATCTAAATTTTAATTGTTTTCAGGGATTGCCGATGATCGAGGTTGAATTTTTACACCGCTTGTCCCCTGCCCGCCGGGCGGCGATATTGGCCAGGTCCGCCGCGGCCTCCGCCGGCGTAAAAGAGGCCACGGCTGAAATACTCGCCCGGCTGGTCGGCGGGCCGGAAGAAGAACTGCGGCGGGAATACGGACCTCTCAAGCCCGGACTGACTTTGGCGGATTTCAAGGTTTCGGCGGAAGAGATCGAGGCCGCCCCCAAGGCCCTGTCGGCGGAGGTGCTGACGGCCCTGGAAAAAGCGGCCGCGGCCATTTATAAATTCCACGCCGCCCAGTTGGAGCGTCCGTCCTGGTTTGAGGAATTCGCCCCCGGCCTTCTGGCCGGCCGCTTGACCCGGCCCCTGGAACGGGTGGGGGTTTATATCCCCGGCGGCCGGGCGGCCTACCCTTCCAGCGCCCTGATGAACATCGTGCCGGCCAAGGCCGCCGGCGTGGCCGAGATCGTCGCCGTCTCTCCGCCTGGACCGGATTTCACCATTCGTCCTGAAATAGTGGCCGCCGCCCATTTGGCCGGAGCCGGGGCCATCTACAAACTTGGGGGGGCCTGGGCCGTGGGTTGTCTGGCCCACGGCTTGGCGGGTCTGCCGCGGGTGGACAAAATAGTGGGGCCGGGCAACGCCTGGGTCACGGCGGCCAAATTGGCCGTCTTCGGCCAGACGGATATAGACCTGCCGGCCGGGCCCAGCGAAGGCTTCATCATAGCCGACGGCCAGGCCAGGGCTGACTGGTTGGCCTGGGATCTCCTGGCCCAGTTGGAACACGACCCCCTGGCCTCGGCCGTGCTGGTCTCATTGGACGAAGGCCTGGCCAGGAGGGTGGCCGCTGAAATCAGCCGGCTCTACCCCGGCCTGGAGCGCCGGGATATAGTCGGCGAAGCCCTGAAGAACGGGGCGGCCGTCCTGGTGGCCGAAAACCTGGACGAGGCCTTCGACTTCGCCAACCTCTACGCCCCGGAACACCTGCACCTGTCTCTGGCCGAACCATTGAGTCACCTGGCCCGGGTCCGTCACGCCGGCTCGGTCTTCCTGGGGCCTCACGCCCCCATAGCCGCGGGCGATTACGCCACCGGCCCCAACCACGTCCTGCCCACCGGCGGGTCGGCCCGCATGTTTTCGGGCCTGTCCGTCGATTCCTTCCTTAAAAAAATAACCTTTCAACATCTTACCCCCGAGGCCCTTGGAGGCGTTCTGCCCACGGCCGCGACCCTGGCCCGGGCCGAAGGCCTCACCGCCCACGCCCGGTCCCTGGAGATAAGACGCCCATGACCGCCAAAACAGAAGCCGGAAATTTCATTCGCGCCTTCATAGATGAGGACGCCGAGGCCGGCCGCTACAACCGGGTGGCCACCCGTTTCCCCCCGGAACCCAACGGTTATCTGCACATAGGCCACGCCAAGAGCATCTGCCTGAATTTCGGCCTGGCCCTGGACTACGGGGGGAGCTGCAACCTGCGCTTCGACGACACCAACCCGGTCAAGGAAGGAACGGAATACGTCGAATCCATCGAAAATGACGTCCGCTGGCTGGGTTTCGCCTGGACCGGCCCCATCCGTTACGCCTCCGACTATTTTGAACGGTTGTA
>JAITUX010000227.1 GCA_031286085.1 Candidatus Adiutrix sp.
CGCCCCCGAGGGCCCGACCCGGTAGGTGTCGCGGTTGGCGTCTTTTTCAAACTGTTCGATGTCTTCGCGCTGGTCTATGTTGGCCAGGGCATAGCGGTAGCCGGCCAGCAGCACTTCCCGCGTTTGCGGGTCAATGGTCCCCTCCTGGGTGAAGGGCTGGCTGGGCCTCAAGAGGGGCACGGGTTGGCCGACCTTCATCTCCTCCGAGGTCAGGATTATTTCGTTGCCGATGCGCAGTTCGGGGTGGTCGCCGCGATTCCGCAAGAGGGTGACGGCGTCGTCCAGCCTGGGCCCGAAGGCGGCGAAAGGTTCCTGGGCGCGCAATTCCGGCCGGGCTTGAAACTGGGCCCGCAGATCTTCCAGGTTGCGGATCATCACCCGGAGGCCGCCGGTTTTGGACAGGGGGTCGTCCCGGTTGAGCAGGTTTTCAAAACCTTGGCCCAGGGCCTTGGCCCCGTTTTGGAGATCGGCGTAGAGGGTCTTGACGCCGCCGGGTATGCGCTCGCGGTTGTCCTGGCCCTCCAGGCCGTTGCGCCGCCTCAAGGACCCGATAAAGTTGAAGGCGTGTCCGAGCCAGTCCCTTATGTTGGCGAAAAAACGCGAGGCTTTCTTGAGCCCGCTCGGGGGACCCTCGCCGGCCCGGCCCGTGCCTTTAAGGGAAAGGCCCCGGCAGCCGTGTTCCTCCATCTTGAGGAAAAGCATACCCTTCGGCCCCATGTTCGGCGCCGCGGTGTTGTGGACCTCATTGGCGCCGGGCATGCGGGCGAAGAGCACGGTCTGGCGCTCGTGGGGCATGGGCACGCCCCGGATGTCCACTCCCCGGGGCTGGCAGCCGGGGTGACCCTGAAAGGCGTCCAGGTGGGAGGATTTCCGCTCATAGGAATTGGCGGCGGTCAGAAACCGCTCCAGTCGGCGGCCGGGATCCTCCAGGCTGAAGGCCCCCGCCTTGAACAGGGCCGGGGCGGGCGGCCGCCGGCCCGAGGATTCCGAAGCCTTGGCCGAGCCCAAAGCCTGCAGGAACCACATCACCTTGGCCACTTCGTCCTTGCCGTGGGGCACGGCCTCATCCCCGTTCATGATGCGCTTATACAGGGCCTCGCCCTCTTTAACGTATAGCTGGATGGTCAGGCCGGGGTTGGGGCCGGGGACGCCGGCCGTGGGCATGAGGGCCGCCTTGAAGTCTCGGCCCTGGCCGATGAACACCGGGGCCAGGCCCTCCAAGGGGTGTCGGGACAGCCCCTCCAAGAGGTCAAGCTGCCGGTTCGTCGGGCCTGGGATGCCCATTTCTCCGCGCAGAACCCTCTCGTCCGCCTGGGGAAAGCGCTGCCGCGATTCGGCCAGCACTTCCTGGGGCGTGCGCAGCGGCGGGGGCTGTAAAACAGGCGGCTGGCCTTGGGGCAAGGCTTGGCCGCCGGCCGGCTGAATCTCTGGCGGCCCGGTTACGACGGGCGCCTGGATGGCTATTTCACTCATGGTCTTTCTCCTTGGCCGAAAATCTTGTATTTCCAGACGGCCCCGGTTTCCGGTATTCAAGCGCCTGGGCCGGCCGCTTGGGCTTTAGGTTAAGCAAAGGATATGCCAACGGCATAATTAAATAAAATCAAATATTTATTTAGCCAATCGGCCGGGCCGGGCCAGCTGTCGCCAACTTTATTGGCGGTGGCGGTTGGCCCCCCTGGCCCCTGGGCGGCCCCGGCCTTCAGCCCGGCAGCCCCAGCCTCTTCAGTTTTTTGCGCAAGCCCTCCCGGGACAGGCCCAGGCAGAGGGCCGCCCGGGTCTTGTTGCCGTTGCAGCGGGCCAGGGCGGCCAGCACGGCCTGGCGGGCGGCCTGGTCCAGGGAACCTGGCTCGGGCGGGGCGTTTTCGGCCCCGGCGGCGGCCGGGTTCCCCTCCGCCGGGGGGGGCGGCGGCGCGGTCAGCCGGGACGACAGGTCGCCGAGCTGCACGGTCTGGCCGATGGTCAAGGCGGCCAGGCGCTCCATCTCGTTGCTCAATTCCCGCACATTGCCCGGCCAGGGGTGGGCCATGAGGGCCGCCTGGACCGGGGGGGAAAGTTCCAGCGGGCTCCGCCCCAGCCGGGCGGCGTGCTGGTTCAAAAAATGACGGCCCAGGATTAGTATGTCGTCGCCCCGCTGGGCCAGGGGCGGCAGGGTTATTTCGGCCACGTTGAGGCGGTAGTAAAGGTCGGACCGGAACCTCTTCTCGGCCAGGGCCAAGGTCATGTCCGCGCTGGTGGCGGAAATGACCAGGAGATCCACCTTGATCGACCGGGACGAGCCCAACCGCCGCACCTCGCCCTCCTGGAGGGCTCGGAGCAGCTTGACCTGGTTGGGCAGGCTCAGGTCGGCCAATTCGTCCAGGAAGAGGGTGCCGCCGCTGGCCGCTTCCATCAAGCCCTTGCGCTGGTCAACCCCGGTGGCCACGCCCTTTTCCACGCCGAACATTTCGCTCTCGAAGAGGGTCTCCGGCAGGGTCGAACAGTTGACGGCCAGGAAATTGCCGTCCCGGCGAGGGGAGTTATAGTGGATGAGCTTGGCCACCACCTCCTTGCCGCTGCCGGTGGGTCCCAGGATCAGGGTGTTGATGGGCCGGCGGGCGATGGACAGGGCCAGAACCCCGGCCCGGCGCAGGGCCGGGCATTGGCCGATCAACTGCCTGGTATTGTAGGTTTCCAGGACGGCCCGGGCCAGAACCTCGTTTTTGCCGGCCAGGTTTTCCCGGGCCTTGGCCAAATCCCGGTTGCTCTTTTCCAATTCGGCGATGAGCTTTTCCTGGTTCATGGCCCGGGCTTCCAGCTTGACCAGCATCAGGCCGAAGGCTTCGGCCAGGCGGGCCAAATCGCCGTCGCTCCGGCCTTCGGCGGTCAGGGCGTAAAGCTTGTCCTCGTCGGCCGGCCGGCCCCAGGCCAGGTCGTCGCACAGGGAGATCAACAGGTTCATGAGGTCGTTGGTCATGTCCGGTCACCGCTCCAGGGTCTTCAGCCAGCGCAGCACCTCGGCCACCGGGCCCAGGAGGTTGCGGGGGATATAGGCGTCTTCCGCGCCGTCCTCAAAGAGGGAGCGGGCCAAATCCACCTGCCTGAGTATGGGCACCCCGGCCCTCTTGGCCTCCTCGATCATGCGCCGGGCCAGGTGGCCTTCGCCCTTGGCCAGGATAACCGGCAGGGGGGTGCGGCCCTCTTCGTAATCCAGGGCCACGGCCACGTGGGTGGGGTTGGTGATCAGCACCTTGGCCTGGCGCACCCGGCCCACGGAGTTCTGGGCGGCCATTTCCTGGTGCAGCTGCTTGCGCTTGGCCTTGATGTGGGGATCGCCCTCCATTTCCTTGTATTCCCGCTTGACCTCGTCCTTGCTCATCATGTTGTCGTGGATGAAAGAGCGGCGCTGCCAGAGATAGTCGGCCGCGGCGATCAGGGCGAAAGCCGCGGAGGCGTAGATGGCCAAATCCTTGACGGTGGACCCCAGGACAAACCAGACCTGGGCCAGGTCGCCCCGGGGCAGGACGAAAAGGTCGGCCCAGTGGCCCGCCAGCACCCGCCAGACCACCAGCCCCAGAACGGCCACCTTGACCACGTTTTTCAGAAATTCAAACAGGCCCTTCTTGGAAAAGACCTTGTTGAACCATTTCTTAGGATGCAGGTTCTCCAGTTTCGGCAGGGCCGCCTTGAAGGCGAAGAGGAAACCCACCTGGGCCAGGTTGGCGGCCAGGGCCCCGAAGATGACCAGGGCCAGGAGGGGCAGGAGAATGTTCAGGGCCCCGCCCGCGATGGCCGGAACCAGTTGGGGCAGCGCCTCGGGCCAGGGCCGGGCGCCCAGTTGGAAGGCCAGGTCGGTCCCTTCGGCCAGAATCCGGTAGATGGCCGGCCAGCGCAGGGTCAGGTAGGCCACCAGGGCCAGGACCACGACGGCCGAGGAAACTTCCTGGCTCTTGGCCGTCTGGCCCTTTTCCCGGGCGTCCCGGAGGCGTTTAGCGGTCGGCTGTTCGGTTTTTTCGCTCATGGCCAGATTTTTTTCAGGTGAAGGATATCCCCGGTCAGGCCGGTGAAGAGGCCCGGGGCCGTGTCCGCCAGGCGGCTTAAGAGCATGAGGACGATGAACATGGCCAGGCCGCTCTTTATGGGCATGGCCAATACGTAAACGTTGAGCTGGGAGGCGAAGCGGTTGATGAGGCCCAGGGAGACGTCCACCAGGAGGGCCGCCAGCACCACCGGGGCGGCCAAAAGGCACATCTGGGTCATCAGTTGGGCCGCCAGGCCGGCTATGAACAGGGCCAGGTCCGGGCTCAGGAGGTCCGGCCGCCAGGCCGCCGGCGGCCAGAACAGGTAGGTCTCGAAGAAGAGGGCCAGAAAGGCGGTCAGGGCGTGGCTGGCCAGGAAGATATAGACCAGGAACTGGAAGAGAAAGGAGCCCAAGGGGCTGGTCTCCTCGCCCGAAAGGGGGTCGCTGGCCGAGGCCGAGGAGGCGCCCCGCTGGTTGTCCATGAGAAAGCCGGCGCTCTGGATGGCCCAGAAAACCAGGCCCGAGACGTAGGCCAGGATGAAGCCCAGGAAGGATTCCTTCAGCAAAAGGCCCAGGGCCGCCCCCAGGGGCCGGCCGAAAAGCGCGCCCGCCGGCGTCTGGCCCAGGACGATGGGGTGGACGAAGCAGTAGAGGGCCATCAGGACCGCGGCCTTGATCTGGCTGTTCAAGACGTTTCCGCCCAGGAAGGGGCTGAAGGCCAGGAAGACGCCCAGGCGGGGGAGGCCCAGAAGGGCCGCCTCCAGGGGTCTTCCCAATCCGGCGGTCATGATTGTTTCCCAGAAAGGCATTATCTTTTTCATTTTCAATCGCCTGGCCGTCGGCCGGCCGGCGGACGAGCCCCTAGAGCAGATGGAAGCGGTTGAATATTTCCGCGCTGAAATTGATTATTTCCGCGGACAGCCAGCCGGAAGTGAGAAAGATGGTCGCCCCCACGCAGATGAGCTTGATGCCGAAGGTCAGGGTCTGCTCCTGGAGCTGGGTTATGGCCTGAAACAGGCTCAGCCCCAGGCCCACCACCGAGGCCACCAATATGGGCGGCAGGGAGATGACCAGCACCAGGTACATGGCCTGGGAGGCGTAGTTCAAGGCGGAATGTTCCATTACAGGCGCTCCTCAAATGTTCACCCGGCCCACCGGCTGCACTGATATTTCAGGGGTCAGCTCCTGGTAGGACAGGACCGGGGTTTCGTAGAAATCGGCCTCTATGAGCCGGCGCAGGTAGCGGCGGATGTCGATGGAGGCCAGGACCACCGGCCGGCGGTCCGCCCGCCCGGAAGCGGCCAGGGCCTGGCTCAGGGCGGCCAGGATTTTCTTGGAGACTTCCGGGGCCAGGGCCAGGAAGGCCCCGGTGGAGGTCTGGCGGATGGACTTGCGGATGCTCTCCTCCAACTGGGGGTCCAGGAGGACGGCCGGCAGAAGGTTCTGGCCTCCCGAGTGCTGGTAGCTTATCTGGCGCTTCAAGGCCCCGCGGACGTATTCCACCAGCATGATGGGGTCTTTCTCCTTGGGCGCCCATTCGATGATCGCCTCCAGGATGCCCCGGAGATCGCGCACCGAAACGCTTTCCGAGACCAGGCGCTGGAATATGTCGGCCAGGCGCTGGGTCGGGAGCAGGCGGGTGGCCTCGCGCACCAGGTCGGGCGTCCTTTCCTCCATCTTGTCCAGGAGGAACTTGGTCTCCTGGAGCCCCAGGAAGCCGCCGGCGTGGCGGGCCAGGACCAGGGAGAGGTGGTAGGCCAGGATTTTGGGGTGGTCCATGTAGCTCAATCCGGCCTTGGCCAGGATATCCTTCTGGGCCTCCGGCAGCCACCAGGAGGGGCGGCCGGGCAGGAAGGGCCGGCCCTCCTTGGGGCTCAAGCGGAGCATCTGGAGGTTTTCCGGGCTTTCGTCCACCAGCACCTGACCCTCTTCCAACTGCCCCCGGGCCACGGGTATTTCGTTCAGGAGCAGGTCGTAGGCCAGCCCGGGCAGGCCCGGGTTAGGGCGGATGTTTATGCCGGGGAAAGGCACGCCCAAGTCGAAATACAAGGCCCGCCGCAGGGCGGCCAGCTCCTCGTTTAAGGCCTCGTAGGCCAGGTTCTCCAGGAACTGGGGCGAGACGTCCAGGATTATGGGCACCACGGGCGAGAACTCCTCCCGGGGCGCGCCCGGCCGGGGGGCTTCCTTCCTGGCCGCCGCGGCCGGTTTCAGGGTGCGGCTTAATTCCTGGCGGAAATCCGGCCGGGCCGGGGACTGGCTTATCTTTTTCAGGGTCTGGCCGATGCCGGCCAG
>JAITUX010000112.1 GCA_031286085.1 Candidatus Adiutrix sp.
GCCCGAAAGCTTCAACGGCCCGGAGCAGGAGGGCCCTGGCTTTGTCCAGCTCACCCAGGCGCTCCTGAAAATGGGCCGCGGCCAGGTGGAAACGCAGGGAATCCGGCTTTAAGCGGAGCGCCTCTTCGATCAGGGCCAGCGATTGCCGGTCGTCAAGGCCTTGGACCGGGGAAATGAGAAGCAGACGGGCGTCCACATACAAGGACGATTCCGGCCTGATGGCTTCCAGAAGCCCGGCCGCCCGGGCGGCGCCGGCCGGCCCTCCGGCCTCCTGCCGTTCCATGAGGGCGGTGGCCAGGGAAAAGGCGGCCCGCTCATGCCCGGCCCGGGCTTTCAGAACGGCTTCAAATTCACCGATGGCTTCGCGGTAGCGTCTTATCTCCAGGTAAACCTGGCCGAGCCGAAGCCGGATTTCCAGGTCGTCGCTCAGCCCTTCCCCGTCCGCCTTCAAGCCGGTTTCCCTATGGAAACGGCGATCATCCCGCAGGCTCTCGGCCACTATCCTTTCCGCTTCCGCCCGGCGTCCGGTCTTCAATAACAATCGGGCCAGGCCGCTTCTGGCGGTCTGCGGCTTGAA
This sequence comes from Candidatus Adiutrix sp., assembly GCA_031286085.1. GTDB lineage: Bacteria > Desulfobacterota > Desulfarculia > Adiutricales > Adiutricaceae > Adiutrix. Next base: position 578 of record JAITUX010000112.1, read on the forward strand.
CTCCAGGAGGCGGCGATAGGTCTTTTCAGCGGATTTGTGGCGGCCGGCCTCTTCATACAGTCCGGCCAAGTCGTCAAGGGCGTCGATAAAATCCGGATCTTTCTTCAAGGCGGCGTTCAGGGCCCCGATGGCCTCTTCTTTCCGGCCCAGGCGCAGATAAAAACGGCCCAGGTAGTAGAACGAGGCCGCGCCGGGATCCGCCGAGGTCAGGCGTTTGAAGAATTTTTCCGCTTCCTGGTGGCGCCGATTTTCAAAATACAGGGTTCCCAGCCAGTAGAGGGCCTCGGGATTGTCCGGCGTGAGTTCCAAAACTTTAAGGTATTCCCGCTCGGCTGTTTCCCGGTCGTTTTCCGACCCCGCCAGCCAGGCGGTCAAAAGGTGGGCCCTGGGGTCTTCCGGCTCCAGGGCCATGGCTTCCATGGCGTATTTAAGGGCTTTCCGGCCGTCGCCCGTCCGGGAGCAGAGACGGGCGGCTTCCAGTTTCAACTGGTAGGAACCCCGTCCCAGGCCGGCCGCCTTGGTCATGGCCTTCAAGGCCGCGGCGTCGTCCCGGTTCAATTCCGCATAGGTGGCCATGAGGAAATAATAGTAGCGGTCGGCTTCAAAACCGTCATCAGCCAGGGCGGCCAGCGCCACTCCGCCCAAGGCCGCGCCCAGAACCATTAAAGCCAGGAAACGGCTGGCTATGCGTCTGTCCGCGGATACGCTCCCGACCACAGGGCGGCTCCTTTCCCCGGTCGCCCGAGGTTTCCGTAATGACCCGTTGCTCTTTTTGGGAAACTTTTCCTAACCAAGTTCCGGACCTGTAAGGTCCGGGATCTCCCGACTCAGAAAAACCTGGAGGGTCTTTTTCAATCTCTCCTCCAGTTGGCGGACCCTCTCCCGGCTGATGCCGAATTCCTCGCCGATTTCCTGAAGCGTGACCGGCGTTTCCGCCAAGAGGCGCTTTTCCAGTATCAGGCTCTCCCGGGGCGAGAGCGCCGCCCTGAATTTGTCCAGCTTGGCCTTAAGCAGCTCATTGAACTGCAATTGGGCCAGGAGGTGGTCGGGCCTGGGCGTGTCGGCCGGCAGTAAGCCGCCCTGGGTCTGGTCGTTGTCCGGGCCAAGGGGCGCGTCCAGGGAAATTTCCCGGCCGGCCGAAAGCCGCAGATCCATTTCCTCGACTTCGCCCTCCTCCACGCCCAGTCTTTCCGCCAGAAGCCGGGGGGCCGGGGTCAGCCCTTCCTTGAGTATCCTGTCCCGCTCCTTGCGCAAATTATAAAAAAGCTTGCGCTGGGACTGGGTGGTGCCCACCTTGACCAGGCGCCAGTTGTCCATGATATATTTCAGGATGTAGGCCTTTATCCAGTAGGAGGCGTAGTAGGAGAACTTGACCCCCCGGCCGGGGTCGAACTTCCTCAAGGCCTGCATGAGCCCCACGTTGCCTTCCTGGATGAGGTCCAACAAATTGTTGAGCCAGTGACTCTGAAAGTCCATGGCGATCTTGACCACCAGCCGCAGATTGGAGGTGATGATCTTATGGGCCGCTTCAGGGTCCTGGGTCGCCTTGTATAATTCGACCCAGCGGGCCTCTTCCTCCCGGCTAAGCAGCTTGAACCGCCGGACTTCGGCCAGGTAGGCCCTTAAAGGGTCGGTTACCGGGGGCGCGGCCGGCGGACGCAGAACCGGCGGGGGAGCCGGAGTTCTGGACGCCGGCGGCTGGGCCTTTTCACGCTCGGCGGGCGGGGGAGCCGGAGTCTTTAGGGCCGGCGGGGAGGGCTCTTTTCGCCTGACGGGCGGAGCGCCCGGGGTTTTGAGCGCCGGCGGCCCGGCCGGATTTTTTTTTATCGGCGGGCTGCCTGGAGTTCTCCGGGCCGGCACGGGCGCTTCCATTTTTCCGGCCGGCGGTTTTTTGAGGTTTTTCTTGCTGGCTTCACCGGTCATCATTATTACAGAACAGTCCCCCTGCCCGGCGCTCCCAGGTCTCCCGGCGCATCCGAATAAACAACGTAATATTTAAGCCTATACCGAAACCGGCCTCATGTCAACCGGACCGCCCCGGAGGCCAGTTCATCCAGAACTTCCAGGGCCTGGCGGGTCTTGGCCCCCAGGATATCCGTCATGTCCCTCTCCTTGGCGAAGTAGTCGGCCAGGGTCTCGTCCAGGGTATCGGCCACCACCCGGAGGTTGAACCAGGGCCGGCCGCCCAAAAGGTTTTGGGCGGCGTAGGCGAAGACCCCGGATTCCATGTCGCAGCCCAGAGACTGGAAGGCGCGTCCCTTGGCCAGCTTGTTCTCCAGGCCGGCCACGAAAACGCCGGAAGTCATGAGGCGGCCGCGCCGGAACCCGGCCCGCTCCAGGCTATCCAGCAGGGCGGTCACCAGGGGGTCGGAACAATTAAGCGTCAAATCCGTCAAGGTCTCGGGGGACAGGGGCCGGTAGTTGAAAAGGCCGTAAGGGCCGTAATGGCGGCCGGAGTCGTCTTCCATGAACCAATCGGCGATAATCGCTTCGGCCGAGGCGATCATTTCGCCTTCGACCAGGTCCCGGCTCAGGGAACCGCAGGTTCCGGCGCCGATGATGAAGTCCGGCCCGCCCCCGGACCGGCCCAGGGCCGCCTCCGCGGTCCGAAAGGCGGCATTGACCGCGCCCGGGCCGCTGGCCACGACCCGGACCCGTAAATTCCTGAACTCGCCGGCCAGATGCCGGCTGACAGCCTCAAATTCCTGGGGCG
>JAITUX010000137.1 GCA_031286085.1 Candidatus Adiutrix sp.
AAAATCTCAAGCTGGAATACGCTAATTTCGCGGATAGGCTGAAAACCCTGGAACGGCTGAACCTGGCCGAGGAACTGAGTATACTCCATCAGGAAATCGGAACCCTGGCCTTGGAGAACAGGAAGATTAAGTCCCAAATGGCTGAAATGGCCAAGAGCCTGGGATTCGCCCAGGAAGCCCGGGAAACCGGCGAGGAAGACGAAGATGACCTGGCCTTGGATTCCGAAATATTCGATATTGAACATCCCTTGGCCTGAACCATCGCCTAACCGCCTGTCAACGCAAAATAGAAACGTCCCACTTTGTGCAAAGTGGGACGTTTCTATTTTGCCCGTAGGGCTTTCTTGTGCTCCGGCGGCACTTGGGTTATAATACGAAATTTGAATTTTAAGCCCTGGGGGCCGCGGCCGGCCCCTGGTTTCGGAGTTCGGGGGCATGTCCAGGTTTAACGCCATCAGAGGTTTCAAGGATATCCGGCCGGAAGAGGCCCCCCTGTGGCGCCGCCTGGAAGAGGCGGCCCGCGAGGTGGCCCGGCGCTACGATTTCGAGGAACTGCGCGTCCCCGCGGCCGAGCGGACGGAGGTCTTCGCCCGGAGCCTGGGCGAGGCCACCGACGTCGTGGAAAAGGAAATGTATTCCTTCACGGACAAGAGCGGGGAGAGCCTGACCCTCCGGCCCGAGGCCACGGCCGGCATGATGCGGGCCGTCCTGGAACACAACCTGGCCGAAGGCGGCCGGCCCGCCCGCCTGTTCTGTTTCGGCCCCATGTTCCGTTACGAGCGGCCCCAGAAAGGCCGCTTACGGCAGTTCCACCAACTGGACGTGGAAATCTACGGCGACCCGGGCCCGGGCGCGGACGCCGAACTTCTGGCCTGGCTGGCCGCCTTTCTCCGGGAACTGGGCCTGGGCGATTTGTCCATCCGTCTCAATTCCCTGGGCTGCCCCGTCTGCCGGCCGGCCTTCCGGGCCCGGCTGACGGAATTTCTGACCGCCCGGGCCGACGCGCTTTGCCCGGACTGCCGGCGGCGCCTGGGCCTGAATCCCCTCCGGGTCATGGATTGCAAGCACGAAGCCTGCCGGGCGGCGCTTGAGGCCGCCCCCCGCACCCTGGACCATCTCTGCCCGGGCTGCGCCGGACACTTTGAAACCCTAAAGGAACTTCTGACGGCCCTGGGCCTGGCCTTTCAAATCGAGCCCCTCCTGGTGCGGGGCCTGGACTATTACACCCGCACCGCCTTTGAAATCCTGTCCGGGGACCTGGGGGCCCAGAACGCCGTGGCCGGGGGCGGCCGCTATGACGGCCTGGCCCGGGAACTGGGCGGGGCGGATCTGCCGGCCGTGGGCTTCGCCGCCGGCCTGGAGCGGCTGGCCATGCTTTTGAAAGACCGGGCGCCGGCTGTCGCGGCCGGGCCGGACTGCTACTTGGCGGTGCTCCACCCTTCGGCCATGCTTCCGGCCTTCAAGCTGGCCGAGGCCCTGCGCGGCCAGGGTCTCAGGGTGGCCGCCGATTGGGCTCCGGGTAGCCTCAAGAGCCGCCTCAAGCGGGCTGACAAGCTCGGCGCGGCCCGGGTCTTCATGCTGGGCGAGGACGAAATGACCAGCCGCCGGGCCACGGTGCGCGACCTGGCCAGCCACGAACAGAGCCTCTTCGACCTGACGCCCTACCTTACCTGAAAAGATCGGAGACCTCCCCATGACGGCAAACCTTGAGAACATGGCCGGCCTTAGGCGGACCCATTACTGCGGCGAGCTCGGAGCCGACCTCCTGGGCCGGGAAGTGGTCATCATGGGCTGGGTGCAGTACCGCCGGGACCACGGGGGCCTGGTCTTCATAGACCTTAGGGACCGCACGGGCCTGGTCCAGGCTGTCTTCAATCCCGAGGAGGATGAAATAACCCACCGCAAGAGCCACGACGTGCGGGCCGAATACGTGCTGGCCCTGCGCGGCCTGGTGCGGCCGAGGCCGGCCGACATGGTCAACCCCAACCTGGCCACCGGGGGGGTGGAAGTCTTCATCCGCGAACTGCGGGTGCTGAACATGGCCCAGACCCCACCCTTCGTGGTGGACGACCACTCCGAGGCCAATGAAAACGTCCGCCTGAGGTATCGTTACCTGGACCTCAGAAGGCCGGCGGTGCTCAAGAATTTCGTCCTGCGCCACCGGGTGGCCAAGCTGACCCGCGACTATTTCGCCGGCCTTGGTTTCCTGGAAGTGGAAACCCCGGTGCTGACCAAGTCCACCCCCGAAGGGGCCAGGGACTACCTGGTGCCCTCCCGGCTCAACCAGGGGACGTTTTACGCCCTGCCTCAGTCCCCCCAGCTTTTCAAGCAGCTCCTGATGGTGGCCGGGCTGGACCGCTATTGCCAGATAGTCAAATGCTTCCGGGACGAGGACCTGCGGGCCGACCGCCAGCCCGAGTTCACCCAGGTCGATCTGGAAATGTCTTTCGTCGGCCAGGACGAGATCATGGAAATCCTGGAAGGCTACATGGCCGAAGTCTGGAAGGGCGCGCTCGGCCTGGAGCTGGACCGGCCCTTCCCCCGCCTGACCTATGAAGACGCTTTAAGGCGTTTCGGCACCGACCGGCCGGACCTGCGCTACGGACTGGAAATCGTGGACCTTTCGAAAACCCTGGCCGGGTGTCAGGCCAAGGTCTTCGCCGAAAGCCTGGCCCGGGGCGGCTGCATAAGGGCCATACGCGCCCCGGGCGCGGCCGCCTTTTCCCGCAAGCAGCTCGACGACCTGGTGGATTTCGCCATCGAGGCCGGGGCCAAGGGCTTGGCCTGGATCAAGCTGGCCGATGAAAACTGGCAGGGGCCCTTGGTCAAATTCCTGGCCGAGGGGGAAAAGGCCGCCTTGGCCGAAGCCCTGGGCGCCGTAAGCGGCGACGTCATTTTTTTCGGGGCCGACGCCCCGGCCGTGGTCGCCTCGGTCCTGGGCCAGGTGCGGACCCGGCTGGCCCAGGAACTGAACCTGGTGGCCGAGGGCGACTTCAAGTTCACCTGGGTGACCGACTTCCCCATGTTTGAATTCGACGCCCAGGCCCGCCGCTTCGCGGCCGTTCATCACCCCTTCACCGCCCCCCGGGAGGCCGACCTGGAGTTTCTGGCCGGCGACCCGGGCCGGGTCTTGGCCCAGGCCTACGATCTGGTCTTGAACGGCCATGAAATAGGCGGCGGCTCCATCCGCATCCACCGGCCGGATGTCCAGGCCGCGGTCTTTCAGGTCTTGGGCCTTGAGCCGGCCGAAGCCCGGGAAAAATTCGGCTTCCTCCTCGACGCCCTGGCCTACGGCGCCCCCCCCCACGGAGGCTGCGCCTTCGGCCTGGACCGCCTGACCATGCTCTTGGCCGGGGCCACAAGCCTGCGCGACGTCATAGCCTTTCCCAAGACCCAGAAGGCCACCTGCCCCCTGACCGAGGCCCCGAGCCCGGTGTCGCCAGGCCAGCTCATGGAATTGTCCCTTAAACTTGACCCGCGAGGAAAGAAATGACCGGAGAAACGATGGCTGAAACTGAATTGGAAGTGGAAATAGAGGAACGCCTCCCGTTCCGGTTGGCGGGGTTGAAGGTCCGAACCGGCATGGCTTCGGCCAAGGCGGACTGCCAGCGGCTTTGGGGAGAATTTGTCCGGATGATGCCGGAGGCGGCTTCGTTTGCGGATTTCTCCTACGGCGTCTCGGTGATGATCGCTGAAAACGAATTCGATTATTGGGCGGGCCTGCCCCTGGACCGCGGTCGCCCTGTCCCGGCCGGCTTGGCCGCCTTGGACGTGCCCGGGGGGGTGTTCGCCGCATGCCGCCTGTCGAACCTGGAGAGCCTGCCCCTGGCCTACAAACGTCTTTATGGCAGCCCCCTGCCGGGGTTTGAGCCCAGTTTTGAGGCGCCCTGCTATGAACAATACCCGGCCGATTACGCCAAAAGCGGTCTTTTAACCCTCTATGCGCCGGTGCGCCGGAAGGAGCGGGTATAATGGCCGCCGCCCGCCAGGGTCTGTTCCTCAGCGCGGAGACCCTGACCCGGCGCTTCGAACTCATAGACCGGGAGAGCCCGGACCTGTTTCGACGCGCCTTTCCTTACACCGAAGTTCCCCGCATCGCCTTTGACGGGACCGAGCCGGCCTTGAACCCGGCCCGGGAACTCCTGGTCACCGATACCACCTTCCGCGACGGCCAGCAGGCCCGGCCGCCCTATACCACGGAACAGATAGTCAACATTTTCAAATATCTGTCCCGCATGGGCGGGCCTCGGGGCATCGTGCGCAAGACGGAGTTCTTTCTATACAGCGAAAAGGACCGCCAAGCCGTGGACGCCTGCCGGGACCTGGGTCTGCCTTTCCCAATAATCACCGGCTGGATCCGGGCCGCGGCCAAGGACCTGGAACTGGTCAAGAGCATGAAGCTGGGCGAAACCGGCGTCCTGACTTCCATTTCCGACTATCACATCTATTTGAAGCTTAACCAGACCCGGGCCCAGGCCGTGGCCAATTACCTGGCCTTGGTCCAGGAGATCCTGAGCCTGGGCATCGCCCCCCGCTGCCATTTCGAGGACGTCACCCGGGCCGACGTCTACGGCCTGGTTCTGCCCTTCGCCCAGAAACTAAAGCTCCTGTCCGAGGAAGCGGGCGTCCCCATAATAATCCGCCTCTGCGACACCATGGGCCTGGGCGTGACCTACCCCGGCGCGGCCCTGCCCCGGTCGGTCGGCAAGCTGGTCCGGGCTCTCATCGACGAGGCCGGCTACCAGGGTGAAGACCTGGAATGGCACGGCCACAACGATTTTCACAAGGGCTTCGTCAACGCCGCCACCGCCTGGCTCTACGGCCTGGGCTCCATAAACGGCACCCTCCTGGGCTTCGGCGAGCGCACCGGCAACACGCCCCTGGAGGCCCTCCTGGTGGAATACGCCGCCCTGACCGGCGACACGGCGGAAATGGACCTCACCGCCATCAGCGACATGGCCCGCTATTTCGAGACTGAAATCCGCCACCACATCCCCTCCGGCCAGCCCCTGGTGGGGCGCGACTTCAACGTCACCTCCGCCGGCGTCCACGCCGACGGGCTTATGAAGAACGAGGAAATCTACAGCATCTTCGATACCGCCGCCATCCTGGGGCGGGCTCCGTCCATCGCCATCAACGACAAGTCGGGCGCGGCCGGCCTGGCCCACTGGCTCAACCAGAGGCTCGGTCTGGCCGGCGAACAGGCCCTGGACAAGCGCCATCCGGGCATCATGAAAATGGCCAAGGCCGTCAGCCGGGAATATGAACTGGGGCGCAGCACCAACATGTCCAGCCGCGAACTGGAAATCCTGGCCCGGCACCATCTGCCCCAATGCTTCATCTCCCAGTTCGACCGCTTGAAGTCCAGGGCCAAGGCCCTGGCCCAGGAGATAATCTTCGACATGATCGCCGACGAGACCATCCGCTCCATGAATCCGGCCCTTCAGGAGCCGCTGATGGAAAAATGGGTGACGGACATCCCCTACCTGCAATTCGTTTACGTAACCGACGCCAACGGGGTCAAGACCACCCGCAACGTGGTCTCGCGGCATGAAAAGGCCAAGTTCGCCAACGCCACCAACTACGGCGTGGGCGCCAACTTCTCCGACCGCATCTGGTATGTGGCCCCCATGGAGGACGGCAAGATCCACGTCACGGATTTTTATACCTCCCGCTTCACCGGGGCCCTGTGCATCACCGCCAGCGGGCCCATACGCAACCGGGACGATGAAATCGTCGGCGTGCTGGGCCTGGATATCCGCTTTGAAGACCTGGCCAAGATGGAAAGCGACGAGTTGGGCTTAAGTGAAGAGGAAGATTGAGACGGACAGGCTCCATGAAGAAACGGCCAAGTTTGCGGCCGCGCGCGGAAAGACCCTTTGGTTGCGGATTCAGTGAGGTGAGATTATGAGGGCGCTCTGTTGCTTTTTGACCCTGCTCGTTCTGGCCGGTTGCTCCTGGACCTTTGACTTGAGCCGGAGGGACCCCGCGTCGCTGTCCGCCCTGAATCAGTACAAGGCCGCCCAAATCGCCTTCCAGGAGAAGCTGGCCAAGGCGCCCGGCCTCTCCCTAGCCGAGCTCAGGGCCAGGTGGGGGACGGTCCGTCAGGGCATAACCTACAAAAATTCAACCATTTACAATTGGGTGCGAACCATTTCCGTCACCCCTCCGCCGGGAGCGGCGGCCAAACTGGACCTGGGCGAATCATACGAGGGCGCCGATTCTGCCCAACCCCTGTCCTTGTCCTGTATGGCGGTTTTCATCGTCAACCAGAAAAAAGTTGTGGACGAAGCCTCCAGCGAAGGCCATTGCCTGGAGCCCGACCTAATGCCGGGCTGGCGGCCGGTGATTGAAACGGCGGCGCGTCTCAATATGGGCCTTTATTGACGGCGCGGGGTCTGAAGCCTGTTTTCAGCTCCGGCGAGACGCCGGCCGGCCTGCGCCAGGCCGGCCAGGGCCGCGGCCAGAACGGCGTAAAGAGGGGAAATGAACAGGCCGCCGGCCTGGAAAACGTGGATGGAGCCGCAGACCACGGCGGCCGGCCAGAGAAGGCCTACGGCCAAGGCCCGGGCGGGGCGGGCGAAGGCGAAAGCCAAGCCGCTGGTCAGCCCGGAACCCAGGATGAGCAGAAACTGAATGGCCGGGGTTTCGGCCGGCCGGACTATGAAGTGCCGGGCGGCCAGGTTGTCCACGATGGCGGCGTGAATTTCCCCGGCCGGGCGGACCCGGTTTCCGGGCGTGGCCAGAAGACCTCCCGGGTTATCGGCCGTGACGCTGATGAAGACCAGCCGCCCCTTAAGCCAAGCCGCCCCGGCCCGGCCGGCCAGGACGTCGGCGGCGCTGAAGTGGGTATAATCGTCGCTGTCCCTGAAAAAAACGGTGAAGCCGCCCTCGCGGTCAAGGGGAATATCCCAGGGGGCCACGGCCTGGAGGGCTTTGAAACCGTCCGGTCCGGCCGCCAGGACGACCTCGTCCCGGTCCAGGGCCCGCAGCAAGGTTCTGAGACTTAAGGCCAGGTGGACTTCCCGCCCGGCCCGGACCGTGGTCAGGCCTTCCGATGAAGGATTCCCGCCGCCGGCCCGGGCCACCAACTGCACCCGGCGGACGACCCCGTCCAGGTCGGGGGCCAGGCCGGTCAGGCCGGTAGGCGCGGCCTTGGCCAGGGCGGTCAGGGGCCAGGCCGCCCCGGTGGCCCTATCCGCGGCCGGGCCTGAAAAACGGGCGGGCGCGCCCAGCACCACGGGCAGAGGTTCGATGGCCTGGGACAGCAGCCGGTCGTAATCCTGCATGTCGTCCGGCAAGCCGGTCAAATCAAGTTCCAGTCCGCGCCATTTCCTCAAGCTTTCCGCCACCCGTTCCGGCGAGGTCCGATCCGGTTCGCTGAGATCCAAATCCAGGCCCACGGCCGCCGCGCCCAAGCCCACCAGGCGCTGGATAAGTTCAGCCAGAAGAAAGCGGGGCCAGGGCCAGGAGCCGTATTCAGCCGTACTGGCCGGGTCGATATCCACCAGCACGGCCAGTTTGGACGGGGCGTCTTCGGCCAAGGGCGTCTTCAGGCCCATCCAGGCGTCCTGAATTTTAAGGTCGGCCCGGACCAGCCAGCCAAGCGGCCAAAGCTGAAGGGCCAGGGTCAGGGCGACGACCCCGGCCAGGGCGGCCAGGGCCGGCAGAAGTGACTTGAGGGCCGGCCGAAGCATCGGACTACAGGCCGGCTATGGCCAGGGCCAGCAGCCGGTGTTCCTGGGTTAGGATGCGCGCGCCCAGGCTCTCGGCCGTGTCGTCCGGCTCGACCGGCACCGCGGCTTGGGCGATGATGCGGCCGCCGTCCATGACTTCATTGACGTAATGGACCGTGCAGCCCGCGATCTTGACCCCGTATTCCAGGGCCTGCCTCTGCGCCTCAAGGCCGGGGAAGGCCGGCAGGAGCGACGGGTGGATGTTGATGATCCGGCCGGGGAAGGCCGAAAGAAGAGTCGGCCCCAAAAGGCGCATGAACCCGGCCAAGACCACCAGGCCAACCCCGTGCTCTTTCAAAACCCGGACCAGGGCTTCTTCGAATTCCTGGCGCCGGGGAAAATTTTTCCGCTCTATGGTGACGGCCGGCAGTCCCCGGCCGGACGCCAGCGCCAAGGCCGGGGCCTCGGGGTTGTCGCTTATGGCCACCCGGGCTTCGGCCTTAAGCCGGCCGGCCGCGATCTCCTCCAGCACGGCGGCCATGTTGCTGCCGCGGCCGCTGACCAGAAAACCGATTTTTTTATCGTCCCTCCCGGACATTCGCCACCTTTAACCAGTGACCCCTGGAATTATAACCCCCCGGGGTCCGGCTTCCAGGCGGCCCAGGCGGACGACCTTTTCCCCGGCCGCGGCCAGGGCCTCGGCCGCGGCCTCGGCCGAGGCTTCGGCCGCCACCAGGGCCAGGCCGACGCCCATGTTGAAGACGCGGAACATCTCGGCCTCGGCCACCCGGCCCCAGGCCTGGATAAGGCGGAAAATGGCCGGCGCCTCCCAGGCCGCAGGGTCGATCACCATGGTCAGGCCCTCGGGCAGGACCCGGGGCAGATTGTCCTGAAAGCCGCCCCCGGTGATATGGACTAGGGCTTTGAGGCGGAAACGTTCCAAAAGAGGCAAGACAAGCCGGGGATAAAGGCGGGTCGGCTTGAGCAGTTCCTCGCCCAAGGGGCGGCCCAGTTCTTCTATATAGTCGTCCACCTTGAATTTCATGTAGTCAAAGCAGATTTTGCGGACCAGGCTGAAGCCGTTGGCGTGGAGGCCGCTGGAAGCCAGGCCCAGCACCAGGTCTCCGGCGGCCAGGTCCGAAGCGGGCAAAAGCCGGTCCCGCTCGGCCACGCCCACGCAGAAACCGGCCAGGTCGTATTCCCCTTCCGGGTAGAAGCCGGCCATTTCCGCCGTTTCGCCGCCGATGAGGGCGCAGCCGGCCTCCCGGCAGGCTACGGCCACTCCGCCCACCACCTCGGCCGCCCTATCCGGATCCAGGCGGCCCGTGGCCAGGTAGTCCAGAAAAAAGAGGGGTTCGGCCCCTTGGGCCAGCACGTCGTTGGCGCACATGGCCACCAGGTCCCGGCCGATGGTCCCGTGGCAATCCATGAGAAAGGCTATTTTAAGCTTGGTGCCCACCCCGTCGGTTCCGGCCACCAGCACCGGGGCCCGGTAGCGTCCGGGCTGGAGGGCGAAGAGGCCGCCGAAGCCGCCCAGGTCGCCCAGCACCTCGGGGCGGTAAGTGGAGCGGACCGCGGCCCGCATTTTTTCCACGGCCAGATTGCCGGCGTCGATGTCAACGCCGCTGTCGCGATAGGACCATGACCGGCCGGCCGGCTTGGTTCGCTCGCCGTCTCCCGTCATTTTCGCGGGCTAAGACAACAGCTTGGCCGACGGGCCGGCGGCCCGGTCGGCGTTGGCGGCTTCGGAAGAACTTGAATCTACCCCATATACCAATTTATGCAGATCCTCCTTGGAGGCCATGATGCTTTCCGCCTCCTCCTCGATGGCTATGGAGCTTATCTTGACTTTTTCCGCGGTTTCGGCGTTCTGCTGGATGGAGGTGTCGATTTGTTGAATCGTCTCGCTGACCTCATGGAGACTCTGGTTTTGCTCGTGGATGGCGGTGGTGATTCTGCCTATCAGTTGGCCGATATTCTGGGCGCTGGTTTCTATCTGATGGATCATTTCGTCCAGGCGCTGGCTTATTTTGCCGCCCCGCTGCACCCGGGACACTGTTTCGTGGATGAGGGAAGTGGTTTCGTGGGCCGCCTGGGCCGACCGCTGGGCCAGGTTACGGACCTCGTCCGCCACCACGGCGAAACCCCGCCCGGCTTCGCCGGCCCGGGCCGCCTCGACCGCCGCGTTTAGAGTCAGGAGGTTGGTCTGGAAGGCGATTTCCTCGATCGTCTTGATGATGAGGCCGATTTTCCCGGAGGAATCCTCGATTTCCGACATGGCGCGGGTCATGTCGGAAACCGCGCCGGTGCTTTCCTCTATCTGCTTGACCACCAGGGTGGTTTCATCGTTGGTGCGCTGGATGTCGTCCGAGTTTTGCTTGGACATCGAGGTGACCTGGTTCAGGGAGGACGACGTCGCGTTCAGGCTGGACGCCTGCTGGGCGGACATGGTGGAGAGCTGCTCGCTGGCGCGGTGTATGGTCGTCGCTTCGCCGCTCAACTGGGTTATGGTTTCTCCCAGAATCGAGGTGGTTTTTTCAATCGGCGAATATATAGACCTGACCAGCCACACCAAGGCGCCGGCGCCGAGCGCCACCAGGAGGATCATGGATATGGCGATCACGCGGAAATCCCGGTTGACTTCCCCCTTTACCGTGTCGGCGGTGTGCTGGATGCCCTGGCCGCCGGTGCTGGCCAATTCGGCCGCCTCGGCCAGGAGGGCGTTGAACACGGCCACCCGGTCGGCGCCGAGCTTGGCCTTTCTGGCCTCAAGCTGGGACATGGCCACTATGGAATCCCGGATGGCCTTGGCGCTGTCGGAGATCGCCTGGGCGAAGGCCAGGTTTTTCTCCTGCCGCGTGTCCATCAGGAGAGCGCCGGCCACGGAGACCACCTGGCCGGCTTCTTCCGCCAGTTGGCCGATGGCTTTGCTATCGCCGGCCACGATGGCGACCCACATTTTCGCCGCCAGCCTGGTGCCGGCGTCTTCCACCTCGTTAAGCGCGATGATGCGCTGGTGCCGCCGGATGAGCTGATCGGCCGTTGCGCGGGAGAAAGAGGAGGCGTAGGCGGAGGTCTCCTTGGCCATGTCGTCTTCAAAGTTTTTCGCCAGACGCGCTTTCGCCTCCAACAGGGCGGTGAGCGCGGCGGCGTCCTTCTGGCGCGCGGCGGCTATCTTTTGAGCCTCCTCGTGAATGGCGACGCACAGTTCGTCATACTGGCGGAGGTTGGGGGCGATCTTGGAGAGGAAGCCGTTCAGCTTCACCAGCCTGGTTTGCCGGCCGTTCAGTTCCTGCAGCCGGCCTAAAAGACTTTTCGCGGTTTGCATGTGCTCCATGCCGGAATTGTAGTGGCTGGGGTCCAGGGAAACGAAGTAAACCCGCATGAAGTAGCCGACCATGGCTATTTCGCTGCGCAACTCGCCGGCCAGTATTATTTCCGGCGTGTATTCGTCGGCCATGCCGTCAATCTTTCCCTTGAGGGACAGCACGGCTCGCCCGCTGAGCAGCCCCTGTATGACGGCCAGGACGATGAGCAGAAAAAAGCCGAAATACATTTTTCGTGACAGTTTCATAATTCTTCTCCATCTTACGGCATGTGCATATATTTTAGCTCTAAACGGGTCAAAGGTCCAGCTTGCCCGGTTTTAAACGGCCCGCGGCTCCACGGTCAGGGCCGCCTTTTCGGCCAGGCTGTTCTCATGCAGCCGGGCCATTTCCGCCAGGGGGACGGCCAGAAGGGCTCCGCCGGCCTGGAGGCGGAAAACCGCCCCCCCCGTCCGGCCCAGCCTGGCCAGGGGCAGCCCGAAGTCCCGGGCCAGGCCGGCCAGTTCCTCGGCCTGGGCGGCCCGGGCCGAAAGGACCGCCCGGGACTGGCTCTCCCCGAACAGGGTCGCGGCCGGGCTGAGCCCGAAGTCGAATTCCAGTTCGACCCCCAGCCGGCCGGCCAGGGCCGATTCGGCCAGGGCCACGGCCAGGCCGCCTTCGGCGCAGTCGTGGGCGGAACGTAAAAGCCGCCGCCGGGCCGCTTCAACCAGGAAATCGTTGAGCCGCCTGGCCGCGCCCAGGTCCAGGGCCGGCACTTCGCCCTCGTCGCGGCCGGTCAGGAGGTGGTGGACCTCGCTGGCCCCAAGTTCCTCCCGGGTTTCGCCCACCAGGAGGACCAGGTCGCCGGGGGCCTTGAAATCCGCCGTCACCCGGTCGGCCAGGTCGTCCAAAAGGCCGATCATGCCTATGGTGGGGGTGGGGAAGATGGCCCGGCCGTTGTATTCGTTGTAAAAACTTACGTTGCCCCCGGTCACCGGGGTGTCCAGGGCTAGGGCGGCTTCGGCCAGCCCGTCGGTGGCCTCTACGAATTGCCAGTATATCTCAGGGTTTTCAGGGTTGCCGAAATTGAGGCAGTTGGTCAGGGCCAGGGGCCGGGCGCCGGTCACGGCCAAGTTGCGGGCCGCCTCGGCCACGGCTATGGCGCCGCCCAGGCGGGGGTTGAGATAGACGTAACGGCTGTTGCAGTCGCAGGTCAGGGCCAGGCCCCGGGGGGCGGCGGGCAGGCGCAGCACCGCCGCGTCGCCGCCTGGGCGGATGACGGTATTGAGGCCCACCAGGTGGTCGTATTGTTCATAGACCCAGCGCCGGGAGGACAGGTTGGGCGAGGCCAGGAGGCGCTTGAGCAGCCCGCCCCAGTCGCCGTAATTCATAACGGCCTGGAAATCGGCCTTTTTCCGGGCCTTGAAATATTCCGGCTCCCGGACGGGGCGAAGGTTGACCGGGGCCCGGTCGGTCAAAAGGTCGGCCGGAACCTGGGCCAGGGTCTCCCGGCCCCGGCGGACGGTGAAAAAGCCGTCGCCCGTGACTTCGCCTATGGCCGCGGCGGCCAGGTCCCACTTGTCGAAGATTTTCCGTATTTCCGGAACCTTGTCCGGCTCGACCACCAGCAGCATCCGCTCCTGGGATTCGGAGAGCATTATTTCCCAGGGGGCCAGACCGTCTTCCCGCAGGGGGACTTTGGCGACGTCAATATAAAGGCCGTTGCCGGCCCGGCCGGCCATTTCCGCGCCCGAGGAGGTCAGGCCGGCCGCGCCCAGGTCCTGCAGGCCGACCACCAGGTTCCGGTCCAGGATTTCCAGGGTGGCTTCCAAAAGGAGTTTTTCCATGAAGGGGTCGCCCACCTGGACCTGGGGCCGCTTGTCCGGGTCGGCGTCGCTGAGTTCCTCGGAGGCGAAACTGGCCCCCTTGATGCCGTCGCGGCCCGTCCGGGCTCCGACCACCATGACCACGTTGCCGACGCCGGCGGCCGCGCCCCGGAAAATCCTGTCCGTTTTCACCAGGCCCACGCACATGGCCCCCACCAAGGGGTTTTCTTGGTAGGAGGGGTGGAAGTAAACCTCGCCGGCCACGGTGGGTATGCCCAGGCAGTTGCCGTAGCCGGCGATGCCGGCCACCACTCCGTTCAGCAGGCGGCGGGTGCGGTTGTTGTCCGGACTCCCGAAGCGCAGGCTGTCGAGGGAGGCGACGGGCCGGGCGCCCATGGCGAAAATGTCGCGGATTATGCCGCCGATGCCGGTGGCCGCGCCCTGGTAGGGTTCAATGGCCGAAGGGTGGTTATGGCTCTCTATTTTGAAGGCCGCGCCCCAGCCGCCGCCTAAGTCCACTATCCCGGCGTTTTCCCCCGGCCCCTGGATAACCTGGGGCCCGGCGGTGGGGAACTTACGCAACTGGGCCTTGGAATTTTTGTAGCTGCAATGCTCGGACCACATGACCCCGAAGAGGGCCAGTTCCTCGTAATTGGGCTCCCGTTCCATCAGGCGCGCGATGAGGCGGTATTCTTCCTCGGTCAGGCCGTGTTCGCGCCAGGGAGCGCCGCCGTCGGCCCGGGCGTTCATGACCAGGCTCCGGCCAGGGACTGGAAGACGGAGAGGAAAAGGGGCCGGCCGTCTTCGCCGCCCAGGAGGGCCTCCGAGAGACGCTCGGGATGGGGCATGAGCCCCAGGACGTTGCCGGCCTCGTTGATTATGCCGGCGATCTCGTCCAGGGAGCCGTTGGGCCCCCCGCCTTCCGGGGTCAGGCCGTCGGGGCCGGCATAGCGGAAGATTACGCGGTCCCCGTCCTGAAGGGCCTTAAGACCCCGGGGGTCTATGGTATAGCCGCCCTCGCCGTGGGCGATGGGCAGGCGGAGCACCGCCCCCGGCCCGTAGCCGCGGGTGAAGTCGGTGCGGTTGTTTTCCACCCGCAGGTGGACGTCCCGGCAGATGAACAACAGGTCGCGGTTGCGACGCAGGGCTCCGGGGAGCAGGCCGGCCTCGGTGAGAATTTGAAAACCGTTGCAGATGCCCATGACGCGGCTGCCCCGGACGGCCAGGCGCCGGACCTCGGACATGACCGGGCTGAAGCGGGCTATGGCCCCGCAGCGCAGGTAATCGCCAAAGGAAAAGCCGCCGGGCAGCATGATGAAGTCGTAATCGGGCAGGGCGGACTCCTTGTGCCAGACCAAATCCGCGGCTTCGCCCGTCACGGCCTCCCAGGCCCGGGCGCAGTCGCGGTCGCAGTTGGAGCCGGGGAAGACCACCACGGCGGCTTTGGGGCTCATGCCGCCGGCTCCACAGTAACGCTTACGGTTTCCAGCACGGGGTTGGCCAGGAACTGGTCGGCCCAGGCCGCGCCCAGGGTTTCGCCGCTCCCGGCGCTGTCTCCCTCCACCTCCAGTTCTATCAGCTTGCCGATGCGCACCGAGCCGAGACCGGTATGGCCGTGGGACCTGAGAGCCCT
>JAITUX010000246.1 GCA_031286085.1 Candidatus Adiutrix sp.
TGCCCGGCTACGAAGAAGAGGCGGAAGAGGCCGCGGCGGTGGAGGATATCCCCGACTACACGGGCGAGGAGGAGGCGGTCGAGGAAGAGGAAGCTCCCGGCCTGACCTACGGCAACCTCAACCGGGAGAACGTCCTGCCCCTGGCCATGGAAAACATCGGCCGCACCGTGGACCTGCTCCGCAGCTGGATAGAGCAGCGGTCGGCGGGGGGCGGCGACGGCGGCAAACCGTCCTGATCCTGACTGAATCGCCGGCCGAACCGGGGCCTGCGGCCCCGGTTCGGCGGACTTCCCAAACCACTAAGGTGAGCCATGGCCAAAAAAGAAGAACCGAAGCCCGCGGGATTGACCGGCCCTGAAAAGGCCGCCATTTTTCTCCTGACCATGGGCGAAGAACTCACCACCGAGGTTTTCAAGGAACTGGAGGACATCGAGATCAAGGATCTCGGCAAGGCCATGAGCCATATCGAGAACGTCTCCGCGGACCAGGTCCAGGACGTCTTGTGGGAATTCGTGGAAGCCATGAACATGCCCTCCGACATGCACTTCAAGGGCGGCGACTTCTTCAAGAATTCCCTGGGCCGGGCTTTGACCGGGGAGCGGGCCGAGGGCCTGATAATGGACGTCAACACGCCCGTGCCCTTTTCCAACATCAAGCATATCGATGCCAAGGCCCTGGGCAATTTCATCCGCAACGAGCACCCCCAGACCATAGCCCTGGTCCTGGCCCACATAGACCCCGGCAAGAGCGCCCAGATAATAGCCGATTTCCCCGAACCCCTGCAGAAGGACGTCATCGTGCGCATCGCCGACCTGGAAACCGTGCCCATGTATGTCCTGGACGAGGTGGAGGACGTGCTGCGCCAGGAAATAAGGACCCAGGGCCCCATGGGCAGCCGGGCCGCCGGCGGTTCCGGCACCGTGGCCGAAATCCTGAACCAGGTGGACCAGAGCACTGAAAACAGCATCATGACCAAGCTGGAGGAGGAACGCCCCGAACTTTCCAACGAAGTGCGCAAGCTCATGTTCGTCTTCGAGGACCTCCTGGCCGTGGACGACCGGTCCTTCCGCTCCATACTCAAGGAGGTCAGCAACGACGACTTGACCATAGCCCTCAAGTCCGCCACCGAGGAGATGAAGCTCAAGGTCTTCTCCAACCTGTCCGCCCGCGCGTCCGACATGATCAAGGACGACCTTGAGGCCATGGGGCCCACCAAGCTGTCGGATGTGGAAAAGGCCCAGCAGAGCATTCTCCGCGCGGCCAAGAAACTGGAAGCCGAAGGCAAGATAGCCCTGGGCAAGGGCGATGGAGAGCAATTTGTCTGATACCCTGGCTTTCGACCGGCGCTACGCCCTGCCGGCCCTGGTCCCCAACCTGGAAGTCGCCGACTTTCAACTGGAGAATTTCCCCAAGGCCGACGAAGACATCGAGCCTCTGCCCGACCCCCTGGCGGATTTCACCCCGCCGGACGAGGAACCGGCGCCGAACCCCTTCGAGGAATTCCAGGTCGGCCGGAAAAAGCTTTCCGAACTCCTGACGCCCTCCCTGGACGGCCTGTTCAAGCCCTTTGACCTGACCTTGAAGCGGCCCATGGCCGAATTCATGGATTTGACCGACCCCACGGCGCCCAGCCGCTTCGAATACGAGGATATGGACACCCGGGACCAGAACGTGGTCCGCACCCTGGCCCAGGCCGAGGCCAAGAGCCGGGAGATGCTCCAAAAGGCCCGGGCCGAGGGTTTTTCCCTGACCGAAGCCGCCCGCACCGAGGCCCGGGGCCTGGTGGCCGAGGCCCGGGCCCTGGCCGGGGCCGAGGCGGAAGTTTACGCCGAGGGCCTGCGGCTTAAGGCCGAGGCCGCCTTGTCCGAAGCGGAAGGCCGCCGGGGAGAGGCCGAGGAACTGAAAAGCGCCGCGGAAGAGGAACGGGCCATAGCTGAAAAGGAGAGGGCCGCCGCGGAAGAGGCGCTGGCCGCCGCGGAAAGTGAGCGGGCCGGGGTCGCGGCCCGTCTGGCCGAGGCGGAAAGCCGCATCGCCGGCCTGGACCAGGAGCGGCGGGAGATGGAGGCCGCCTTCGAGACCCGGCGCCGGGAACTGGAGTCGACGGTCGAGAACCGGCATCGGGAACTGGAGGCCAAATACCAGGAACTCCAGGCCGAACTGGCCGCCCGGCGCGGGGAGTCCCTGGCCGAAGGCCGGGCGGAGGGGCAAAGGGATGGCTATGAAAAAGGGCTGGCCGAGGGCCGGGCGGCCGGCCGGGCCGAGACCGCGGGCCTCTGGCGGGAGAAGACGGCGCGTTTGGCCGGCCTCTTGGAGCGCCTGGAAAATCTCCACCAGGATTTGTGGCGGGCCAACGGGCCCATGATGGTTCAACTGGCCATCGAGGCGGCCGAGGGCATTCTGAACAAGGAGCTCAAGTCGGCCGAGGACCTGGCCGTCCGGGCCTTCGAGGCCTGCATAGACTTCCTGGGCCAGGCCCACCGGGTCGTCTTCCAGGCCCGGCCCCAGGATCTGCCCCTCTTGGAAGAGGCCCGGGCCGAACAGCGCCAGCGCTTGGGCGCCCTGGTCAAAGTCACTTTCCAGCCCGACGAGACCCTGGGGCCGGGCGACCTGATCATGGAATCGGACATCGGCCGCCTGGACGCCACGGTCAAGCACCGCGCGGCCCAGGTGCTCCCGGTGCTCAGGCAGGCCTTTGAAAGCGCCCAGGCTTTTCCGGCCGGCCAACCCCCCGACGAACCGGAGCCGGCGGATGAACCTGAACCGGCGGACGCACCGGAGCCGGCGGCGCTTCAGGGTTTTCCGCCGCCCTCCGCCGAATTCGAGCCCTTAGTCGAACCTGAACCCTCCGCCGAACCGGAACCAGGGGACGGGGGGGACGGCCCGGCATGAGGGCCCAGGATTTCTCTCCCTATCTCGGCCTTATCAAGGGCCTTCAGCCCCTGGCCCTGGAGGGCCGGGTCACCAAGGTGGTGGGGCTGGTCATAGAAGGCGACGGCCCGGCCGCCTCGGTGGGCGAGGTCTGCCACATTTACCCGGTGGACAGCCGGCCGCCCATAGAGGCCGAGGTGGTGGGCTTCCGCGAGGGGGTCATTCAACTCATGCCGGCCGGGGAGATGAGCGGCCTGACCCCGGGCAGCCGCATCCTCTCCACCGGCCGTCCGGCCGTGACCCAGGTGGGCCCGGAACTCCTGGGCCGGGTGGTGGACGGCCTGGGCCGCCTCATCGACGGCCGGGGGCCCATTAACATCTCTGAAAACTACCCCGTCCACGCCCGCCCCGGCAATCCCCTGGCCCGGGACCGCATCACCGAGGCCATGGACGTGGGCGTCCGGAGCATAAACGCCCTCCTGACCATCGGCCGGGGCCAGCGGGTGGGCATCTTCGCCGGTTCCGGGGTGGGCAAGAGCACTCTCCTGGGCATGATCGCCCGGCACATGAAGGCCGACGTCAACGTCATCGCCCTGATCGGCGAACGCGGCCGGGAGGTCATGGAATTCATAGAAAAGGATTTGGGGCCGGAGGGTCTGGCCCGCAGCGTGGTGGTGGCGGCCACTTCCGAGCAGCCGGCCCTGGTGCGCATGCGGGGGGCCTATGTGGCCACGGCCATCGCCGAATATTTCCGCGACCAGGGCCGGCATGTGATCCTGATGATGGATTCGGCCACCCGCTACGCCTTCGCCGCCCGGGAGGTGGGCCTTTCCATCGGCGAGCCCGCCACCACCCGGGGCTACACGCCTTCGGTCTTCTCCCGGCTGCCGGGGCTTTTGGAGCGGGCGGGCAACTGGCCCCACGGCAGCATCACCGGCCTCTACACCGTGCTGGTGGACGGCGACGATATGAACGAGCCGGTGGCCGACGCCATGCGCTCCATCCTGGACGGCCACATCGTCCTGCGGCGGGACCTGGCGGCCAAAAACCATTACCCGGCCATCGACGCCCTCTCCAGCATCAGCCGCCTGATGACCGACCTGGCCGACCGCGACCAGTTGGCCGCCGCCGGCCGTTTCAAGGACTGCCTGGCCACCTACCAGCGCAACGAGGACATGATCAACCTGGGGGCCTACCAGAAAGGGGCCAACCCGGAGATCGACCAGGCCCTGGAGCGCTATCCCCACCTGATGAACTTTCTCCGGCAGCCTTTCGACGAGGCGGTGAACCTGGGCGAAGCCCGGGCCGACCTTTTGCGCGTGGCCGGATAGAGCAACAAAAAAGGGCCGGCGGAGCCGGACCTTTTTTGTTTGGCTCTATTTTGCGGGCCGGCCAGGGCCGGCTGATTTTTTCAAGTTAAAGCCCAAAACGATTTAGAACCGGCGGCCTTCCGGCCACGGCAGCCCCAGGTTAAAAGGAAACCCCCAAACCCGCCGAGGCGCTGTGGCCCTGGTAGCCCTTTCTGAGTTCCAGGTCATAGTTGAGAAAAATATCGGTCGCGTCGGTCAGCCGGGCCTTGAGCCCGGTTCCGGCGGTCAGGCGACTTTTGCCCGGTTCGATACCGGAAATGGTGGTGGATTCATCCGAGCCCACGAAGCCCATCCGCAGTTCCGATTTGGGGTTGTTGGCCGCGATTACGCCGCCCAGGCGCAGTTCCGGGGAAACGGCGGCCCCGCTCTTGGTTTCAAAAGCCCCCGCCAGGCTGAGGTTAAGGGGGACTTC
>JAITUX010000090.1 GCA_031286085.1 Candidatus Adiutrix sp.
GGCCAGTTGCCGGCGGCTTAAGGCCCAGAAATCGAAATAGTTTTCCCGGACCATGAAGGCGCGGAAGCCGGGCGGGAGTTCGGCCTGGTGGTTGACGAACTCGGCGCAACAGGGGCCTAGGGAGGGGGAGACGGCCGCCTTCAGGCGGGCCGGCGGAACCCCGGTTTCAGCCAAGGCCGCCACGACCCGGCCCAGGATGTTCAGCACCGAGCCGCGCCAGCCGCAGTGGGCCAGGGCCAAGGCCCGGGAAACCGGGTCGTAGAGCAAGACGGCCTGGCAGTCGGCCACCTTGATCAGGAGGGCCACGCCCGGAACCGGCGCCAAGAGGGCGTCGTAACCCGGCCGCGTTTCCGCCGGGGTCCTGGGGTGGTAGCCAAGGCCGGGGGTAACCGTCAAGATCTCCGCGCCGTGGGTCTGGCGGGCGAAGGCCGCCGGGGGCAGGCCCAAAGCCGCTTCGGCCAGGCCCAGGTTGATCGCCACGTTCTCCGGGGGATCGGTCTCGTTGAAGGCCAGGCTCAACTCCCGCCCCTCGGGGCCGCTGACCCCGCCCAGGCGGGTGAAGACGCCGTGCCGAAGTTCCGGGTGGGCGGCCAGGCCGGCGAACTCATACCATTTCAGGCCGTTATGGCCGCGGGGCGTAAGCGGCCCGGCCATCAGTTGAGGGCCACGGCCGCGATGAGGGCCAGGCTGTTTAAAAGGTAGAGCTTGCGGATGAGGTGGCCTTGGCCGTCCAGGCTGATCCAGTCGGATGCGGCCGCGGCCCGGAGGGCCTTCTGGGCCCGGAGGTGGAGGGGCAGGGTCAAAAGACCCAGTAGAGCCGGCCAGGCGGCCAGACCGGCCAGCCACAGGCCGGCCAGGAGCAGCCAGACCAGCGGCCACCACAGGGCCTGGACCGTTACGGCCCGCTTCGGGCCTAGCCGGCCGGCCAAGGTCAGCTTGCCGGCCGCCCGGTCCAGTTCCATTTCCGGCAGGCTCTGGAAATAGAGTATGTTCGCCACCATGAAGGCCACCGGCAGGGCCAGGGCCGGCACCCGGCTGTCCCAGCGGCCTTCGGCCAGGGCCAGGAAGGTGCCCACGGTCATGATAAGACCCATGTTGAGGAAGACCATGACTTCGCCCAGGCCCCGGTGTCCGTATTTGACGGGCGGGGCCACGTAGAAGAAGCTGGAGAGGGCGGCGAAGACGATGAGGCCCCACATCAGCCAGGGGCGGCCGGAAAAGCCGATGATGACGAAGGCCGCGGCCAGGGCCAGGCCGTAAAGGATGACCAGGGCCAGGCCCAGGGCCCGGGGGCTGATCTTGCCTTCCTGGATGACCCGCGAGCCGCCGATGCCGGCTCCGGCATCCACACCCTGCAGATGGTCAAAGAGATCGTCGGCCAGGTTGGCGGCCAGGTGGACCAGGAAGGAGGCCCCGAGAACCAGGGCGAAGAGAGCCGGCCGGACCAAACCGGTATATTTGACCGTGGCCGTGAAGCCCAGCCCCAGGGGCCCCAGGGTGGCGATGAAAAAGGGCGGGCGGGAAGCCTGCCACCAGGCTTTGAGAATATCCCGCCGGGCGGACGCAGGGCGATCTTTAACCATGGGGGCATTATACCACGCCGGGGCGGTAAAAAGGAAGATTGCCGGCCGGGGCGGAAGATATTAGAGCCTCAAGCGATAAAGTCCGGGCCAAGCCGGACTTTATCGCTTGAGGCTCGCGGCAATATCCTTAAGCAGAAGGAACAAATGCAAGGGGTCGGTGGGGCTGGGCTCAAAGTTCCAAGACAGATACCAGTTTTTGGCTTCTTCATCCTTGGCGTGGACCAACAGGGCTCTTATTCCGGCAATATCACCGGCTTGTAACGTCCTTAAAAGAGCGTCTTTCAGAAGAGCCCGGCCCGCGCCCTGCCGCTGAAATTCCCTGGCCACAGCCAAACGGGCCAACAAAATGACCGGAACCGGATGTCCGGCCAACCCCTTGACCACTCTCTCCGGAGCCGACAGACGTTCCACCTGCCCCGCGGCTAAACTGTAATAACCGATTACGTTTTCTTCTTGCTTAAGGACATAGGTGTTTGCGCCGCCGGATTTTTGATTGATCCAGGCATACCGCTCCAGGAACCTGTCCAATTCAGGCTTGCCGCAACTGAAACCCTCAACCTTGTCCAAGGCCGACAACTTGGTGACGGGTTCAAAGCTCAGGCCCATTCAGGCTAGGCCTTTAAGAGCATCTTCAGCCGAGGTTTGGAGGCGACCGGGCGATCGAGAATTCTTTGGAATTCCTTCCAAGCTTTTTCGTCCAGCTTAAAAATGCGGCGGTCAGCAAGGGCTTGTTGAGCCTGGGTCAGGCTGGCCTCGAGAATGAACTCGCTGACGCTTTTCTGGCAGGCCTCCGCCGCTTCCTGGAGCAGGGTTTTCGCCGCCGGACTGGCGCGCAGATTGATGCGCTCCGTTTTGGATGGCGAGGAGAGGGGCATAATTAACCTCTAATCAGCGCTTCCTTAAAAAGGCAGATCGTCTTCGGAGGGCGGCGGCGCGTCGAAGGGGTTGTCCTCATCGTCGAAGGGGTTCTGGCCCGGGGGCGCCTGCCGGGCCGGGGCCTTGGGCGCGGACGGGCGGGGGGGGGCCGCGGAGCGGGCGGCCGGCTCGTAATCCTCGCCGGCGGGCCGGCTGCCCAAAAGCTGCAGGGTCTGGCCGATTATCTCG
>JAITUX010000237.1 GCA_031286085.1 Candidatus Adiutrix sp.
ACGAAGGTCAGGCCCAAGGCCGAAGCCTGGGCCAGGGCCTTGGCTTCGCCGCCGGGGCCGAAGGTCTTTTTCAGGGTCTTGAACTTGGGGGCCTCTTTAAGGGGCGGCGGCTTAAGGCCGGTCGGCCGGTTCATGGCGGTTTCACCGTTCCGGCTCAGCCGGCCAGGGACAAGTAGCCGGCCATAAAGGCCTGGCCGAAAAAGATTTGGAGATAGGCGGCCAGAACCAGAAAGGGGCCGAAAGGCAGGGCTTTCCGGCCCCAGCCTTCCGCCGGCCGGTCCCGCCGGTTTAAGAGCATCAGGGTCAGGGCGCTCATAAGCCCGATGAGCAAGGCCCATAAAATGACCAGGGGCAGGACCCGCCAGCCCAAATAGACGCCTATGAGGCCCAGAAGCGGCGGGTCGCCGTCCCCCAGGACTTCGCGGCCCCGCAAGGCCTTGAAGGCCGCCGCCGCCGCTTTCAGCCCCCCCCAGCCCAGGGCCAGCCCGGCGGCGGCGGCGGCCAGGGAGATGAAAGGCGGGCTTAAGGCCGGTTCCAGCCCAAGCCACAGCCAGGGGCCGGCCAGTTCCGGGGCCGGATAGGCCCAGGCGCCCAAGAGGCCGAGGCCGACGGCCGGGTAAACCAGGACAACGGGCAGGAGCATGAATTCCAGGTCTATGAGGGCGATGGCCAGGAGACAGAGGACGAAATAATATTGAATCAGGAATTCAGGGCCTGGGCCGTAACGGTTGAACAGGCTGAGGGCCAGGATGCCCGAGGCCAGTTCCACCAAGGGGTAGCGGATGGAAATGGGCCGGCGGCAGTCCCGGCAGGCGCCCTTAAGCAGAAGCCAGCTTAAGACCGGAATGTTGTCGTGCCAGCGAATGGCCGCGCCGCAGGCCGGACAAAAGGAACGGCCGGGCCGGAAGAGGCTCAGGCCCTGGTCCCGGCGAGGGAGGCGGTGGATGACCACATTCAGGAAACTGCCCGCTGAAAGGCCCAGAAGCAACGCCAGGAAGCCGAGGGAGAAGGCCGTCGAAGGGCCGCCGGGCATGGCTCAGCCGGGCGGAAGCCGGTCCGGCTCAGGGGAAGATTTTCTCAAGTTTCTCCTGGAGCGTGTCGGCCGTGAAGGGCTTGACTATGTAGTTGGAAACCTTGGCCTTGACCGCCTCGATGATGTTTTCCTGCTGCGCTTCGGCGGTGACCATGAGAAAAGGGACGTCCTTTATGTGCTCGGTGGACCGGACATGGCGCAAAAGCTCGATGCCGGTCATGTTGGGCATGTTCCAGTCGCTGATGATGATGTCGAATTTTTCTATCTCCAGAAGGGCCGCGGCCTTCTCGCCGTCCTCGGCTTCGGAGATGTTGGTGAAACCCAACTGACGCAGGATGTTTTTGACGATTCGCCGCATTGTTGAGAAGTCGTCAACCACCAGAACCTTCATATTCTTATCATAGCCCATGATTAATCCGCCCCCTGGCTGTGGCGCCGCCTGCTATTGTATTCCGGTTTAAAGAACCAAACTTTTTTCATTTTACCAAAATCTGGCCCGCCTGGCAAGAGGCCGGCCGCTTCACCCCCCTGGCTCTGGGACCTTAAGGCTGGCTCTTCACCAGCGCATAGTCTTCGGCCAGTTCGGGGGCTTTGTAAATATCCCGGGCGTTTTTAAACACCTGGTCCGACAGGGTCAGGCAATCGGTTTCCGCGAGAAGTTCCGCGGTCCCGACGGTGACTTCCCTATCCAGCAGGGCCTTTACTTCCGGGGGCATGCCGCCGTTTTTACTGATGATGGTCATCAACATGCGCAGGGAATTGCCGTTGCGGGCCTGGAACCCCTCCAGGGCCTGGTCGGCCCCGGCGGTGTCGCCGCAGGCCTTAAGGGCCTTGGCCGTGATCTGGGCGTGTTTAAGAAGCCGCAGCGTGGCCTTCAAACGGAGCCGATTGGGCCCGTCGTGCTCGTTGGGCTCCAGGGTGAAGGGCGGCGGCGGAACATTGGTTATTTTGGCCGGGCCGAGGCTCGACTCATCGGCCCCGGTCACGATTGAAAAGATTGACAAGGTCAAGACCAGGGCCAACAGGGACGCCAACTTTTTCATAAATAACCTCGCCTTTCCATCATGCGCCGCCGGTTCCGGCCGCGTATCCGCCGCCGGGCCACGGATTCGCCGTCGAAAAACTCGGTGGCCAGCGCCCAAGCCAGGAGCAGGGCTTCGGCCAGAAGGCGCGGAAACCAGCCAGGCCTGGCCTGGACCCGCCGGAGCGGGACGGCCCGGCGCAGGGCGGCGGCCCGGCCCCCGTGAATTTCATTGCTTGAAACGTACATCTATATTATCTTTTTGCCCGAAAACCGGCAAGAGTTCCTTCAACTCCCGGTCGAAGTCACCCAGGTTGGTGAACTGGCGGTAAACGCTGGCGAAGCGCACGTAGGCCACGGGGTCGGACTCCTTCAGAAACTCAATGACCCGCTCCCCGACTTCCCGGGCCGGAATCTCCTTCAAGTTGGCCTCCTGGAACTGCCGTTCCAGTTTTTCAATGAAGGCGTCCACCAGCTCCACCGAGACCGGCCGTTTTTCCGTGGCCTTAAGAATGCCGGCCCGGATCTTGTCCCGGTTGAAAGCCTCGCGCCGGCCGTCTTTCTTGATCAGGAGGGGAATCTGCTCCTCCACCTTTTCATAGGTCGTGAAGCGTCGTCCGCACTTGAGGCATTCCCGGCGCCGGCGTATGGACAAGGCGTCCTTGCCCAGACGGGAATCGATGACCTTGTTGTACAAATCCTCGCAAAACGGGCATTTCATGGTTTTCTCCTGGCGGGCTTGGGACCCGGAGGGGCCGTTTTCAACCCGGGTCTAAGGGGGTTACGGGAGCGGCGCTCCCGGGTCGCCTCGGACGGCTGCTCAGCGGCTGGTTTTTCTGCGGCCGCCCGCGCCTGATTCAGGGTCGGCCTTAATGGGGTGTCCGGTTTAACCGGTTGTATTTTATCTAAAATTATCATATAAAATTTAAATATATATTCATATTAAAAGTAATTATATTAAATTATATCTTAATTTGCAACAATTATTTTTAAAAATTTTTACCCCGGCCGCCGGCTGACCCGGTTTTCCGGCCCGCCGGGATAAAATAATTGAAATATTTAAAATTAGTTGCCATAATATAAAAATTCCCCTCCGACTGAGAGGCCCGCCTTGACCTTGATTCTCCTGTATCTGCTCTGCGGCGCGCTGGCCGGCCTGTGGGCCGGTCTTTTGGGCCTGGGCGGCGGCTTGGTGGTGGTGCCGCTGCTCAACTACATTTTTCAACTCAATGCGGCCGTGCCGGACACGCTCTGCCTGCGCCTGGCCGTGGGCACCTCCCTGGCTTCGATTCTGTTCACGGCCGCCTCCAGCACCCTGGCCCACGCCCGCCGGGGCTCGGTCCTCTGGCCTTGGGTCCGGCCCCTGGCGCCGGCCCTGGCCCTGGGCACGGCCTTGGGCTCCAAATTGGCCGTGGCCCTGCCCGTCCTCGGCCTCAAGGCTTTTTTCGCCTGTTTTCTGGTGGCCGTCGCCATCCAGATGTTGCGGGATGAGCATACGGCCTCCCGGGGTTCAAGGCCTGGCCTGGCCCTAATGGCCGGAGCCGGGCTGGCCATCGGGGGCGTCTCCAGCCTGGTGGGCCTGGGGGGCGGCTCCATGTCCATACCCTTTCTGCGCTGGGCCGGGCTCAATATGCGCCAGGCCGTGGGCACTTCGGCCGCCATGGGCTGGGCCATCGCCTTGGCCGGGAGCCTGGGCTACATAATCAACGGTTGGGGCGCGGCCGGCCTGCCCCCCTACAGTCTGGGTTATGTGAGCCTGCCGGCCGTTTTGGGCGTGGCCGCCGCCAGCATCTTTTTCGTGCCCCTGGGGGCCCGGCTCTCCCACGCCCTGCCGGTGGACGTCTTGAAGAAAATTTTCTCGGGTTTCCTGTTACTCGTGGCCGCCCGCCTGGGGTGGGAGCTTTTTATGGCCTGGGGAGCGCCGTAAGAAAACCTTAGATTAATGGTCTTTTCCACCTGGAAAAATCTGGCCAAAACCTGATAAATGTGGTAATATTCGGGAAGATTCAGGGCGACCTTGATCAGCCTTTCGCTTGATCAGCCTTTCGAAGGAGCCTCCCCCTTGGGGCTCGGATTCGCTCTGGGAAATTTTCAGCGGAGAGAAAAAATGAGAGCCTTACCCCGTCCGTTTCTGGCCTTGGCCTCGGCCGCGGCCATTATTTTTCTCTTTTCAGGCCCGCTTTCGGCCCAGCCGGCCCAGTCAAGCATCGGCGTCTTCGACCTGCAGAAAGTTTTTGCGGATTCCCAGCGAGGCAAGGAAGTCAAGAAGGCCCTGGTGGCCGACTTCAAGAAACGCCAGGATGAATCGAAGAAAGAAGAGGATGAAACC
>JAITUX010000270.1 GCA_031286085.1 Candidatus Adiutrix sp.
GAGGCTATGCCCCGGCTCTTCCAGGCTTCCCTGGAGACCCTGGAACCAGCCTGGCGGGACGGCAAATTCCTGGTGGCCTATTCCGGCGGCCTGGATTCCACGGCCCTGCTCCATCTGACGGCCCTGGTGCTGTCCCCCGCCCGGGCGGCCGTGGCCCACCTTAACCACGGCTGGCGCGGTCCGGCTTCGGACCGGGACCAGGCCTTCGCCGCCCGGGCGGCCGCGGAACTGGGCTTCAGCTTTTTCACCGAAAAGGGCGACCCGGCCGAACTGGCCCGACGCCGCAAAAAGGGCCTGGAAGAAGCGGCCCGCCTGATCCGCTATGACTTCCTGGCCCGGGCCGCCCGGGCCTGGGGGGCCGATTTCATCCTCACCGCCCACCAGGCCGACGACCAGGCTGAAACCGTCCTGATGAACCTCCTTAAAGGCGCGGGGCCCGGCGGCCTGGCCGGCATCCCCCCCCGCCGGCCCCTGGCCGGCCTGGCCGTTCTGCGGCCCCTTTTGCCCTTCAGCCGCCAGAACCTCGAATCCTGGCTTACGGCCCGCGGTCTGGCCTGGCTGGAAGACGAATCCAACCAGGACCGGCGCTTCCGGCGCAACGCCGTCCGGGGGGAACTTCTGCCCGGTCTTAAACGCTGGAACCCCCGCCTCTTGGAGGCCCTGGGCCGCTCGGCCAAGCTTCTGAGGGCCGAAGAGGATTTTTGGCAAGGCCGCCTGGCCGAACTCTGGCCCCTGGTGGTCCGGGCGGAAAGCCCGGCTGAAATTGAAATGGACCGCGGCCTTTTGGCCGTCTTGAGCCTGGCGGAGCGCCGGCGCCTTATCCAGGCGGGCCTGACCAAGATTCAGCGCGCCTTGAACCTCATCAACGAGCCGGTCACTTTCGCGTCGGTGGAAACGGCCCTCAGCCTGGCGGCTTCAGGCCGCCGGGGGCTGGATCTGCCCGGGGGGGTGCGGGCCTCGGCCGAAGGGCCTGTTCTGCGTCTGGCCGCGGCTTCCCGGCTGGCCGCGCGGGCGGCGGCAGGCGGCCTTAGCGGGGCTTAGGGGGCAGCTTGAAGTAGGGTCCGTAAAAACCGGCCACCGGCCCGCCGCAGCCTCCGGGATAGATGCAGGCTTCCCGGAGGCTCAACTGGGGGGTGACGCCCTGGCAGAAACCCATGACGGTGATGGTGGAGCCGGTGCGGTAACGATTTATCTTCACCGCTTCCCAGTCCCAGAAATATACGGCTATGGGGCGGTTGTTGCCCGTATCTATGGTAATGAAGGCGTAGAGCTTGTCCTCGTGGATGTGCCATTGTCGCTGGGGCGGGGTGATGGTGCGGATGCGCCCGGTGACCACCAGGAGCTTGCCGGTATATTGGGCGTCGGCCCAGTGGAAATTGCTGCGGTAATCGTCGGCCAGCTTCTGGGGAGAGACCGGGAGGGGTATCATGAAGTCCTGCTGGGCCGGGGCCGGTCCGGCCGCTCCCAGGAGGACAGCTAAAAACCCGGCCAGCAGCCGGGCGCGGCCTTTAGAGGCCATGGTCAGCTTTCAAGGTGCAGGCTGTAGTAGCTCATGACCCGGTTCACGTAGTTGCGGGTTTCCGGGAAGGGCGGCACCTCGTTGTTGAATTTCCTCATGGCTTCCTGGCCGCAGTTGTAGGCGGCCACGGCCAGCCTTTCGTCGTCGTTGAAGGATTTCAGAAGTTTTTTGAGGTGCCTTACCCCGGCCTCCAGATTTATCCTGGGATCCATGAGGTTAGTGGTGACGCCTTCGGCCCGGGCGGTGGCGGGCATGACCTGCATAAGGCCCACCGCGCCCTTGTGGGAGATGGCGGTGGGGTTGAATTGGGATTCAGCCTGGATGACGGCCTTGACCAGGAGCGGGGAGACCTGGTGGGCCCGGGCGGTCGTTTCAATCAGGCCTTCATATTCGTCCGCGGCGGAACTGAAGGTCACCTGGGACCGGACCCGGCTTCGGAGGTCGTCCAACAGCCCGGGTTTCGGGGTCAGCACGGCGGCGGCGGCCGCCTCCGGGGTGGGCGGGCCTTCCCGGACGAGGGACCAGACGGAAATCCGGCGGGGCTTGATCATCTTGAGGGCGGGTTTTTTATTGGAAACGGGCGGCCGGGTGACCGTGGCGGCCAGTCTCGGGGGCAGCCACAGGGCGGCCAGGGTCAGGCCGTGTTCCCCCAGGGCCAGGGGCAGGGCCAGGGCCAGGGCCAGGGCCAGGGCGGTCAGCCAGGCCAGGGGTTCCGGAATGAGAAGGGTTTTCGACATAGGCCGCGAATTCTCCGGCTTTTGGGGCTCGTTCGTGGTTCCCTAGTTCAGTTGTCATTATTAACTTAATCGGCGCGAAAGTCAAGGCGGCGGAAACGGCCCCCGGAAACGGGGCCGTCAGGCCCACAAATCGGCCAGTTCCGGCAGGGCGGCCAGGATTCGCCAGGCGCCGGCGGCCAGGAGTTCCCCGGCGTCGCCGCCGCCCTCCAAAAGGCCCACGCCGCGCACCCCGGCCCGGGCGGCGGCGGCCATGTCCGAGGGGGCGTCGCCGACGAAGATGGTCTGGTCCGGGGCGGCCCCCAGCCGTTCCATGACCAGCCAGAGCATGTCCGGGGCCGGCTTGGCGCGGGCCACTTCCAGGGCGCCCGCGGCGGAATCGAAGTAGGGGGCCAGGCCCACGGAGGCCAGGGCTTCCCAGGGGCGGTCCCGGTTGGTGGCCAGGCCCAGGCCCAGGCCCATTTTCTTGAGGCGCCGCAACAGGTCCGCCGCGCCGGGGAGCGCGGTCAGGTGTATTTTTTCCTCGCCGGCCATGGTGGTGATGAAGAAGTCGTGCCAGGCCGGGTTATAGGCGCCCCAGAGTCCGCGCCACATGGCCTGGCAATCCAGGTGCATGACGGCCCGGACCTCGGCCTCGGTCACCTCTTTCAGGCCGAAATGCCGGGCCAGGCGGTTGCTCCCCAGGGTG
This sequence comes from Candidatus Adiutrix sp., assembly GCA_031286085.1. Lineage (GTDB taxonomy): Bacteria > Desulfobacterota > Desulfarculia > Adiutricales > Adiutricaceae > Adiutrix. The sequence goes on from JAITUX010000270.1 coordinate 2,942, forward strand.
ATGGCCTGGAGGGAGTTCACCAGGGTCATGTCGAAATCCAAAATAACGTGGCTAATCATAAGGTTGGCCGGTGCCGTTCCAGGTCCGCGAGAACCTCGGTCAGGGGCAGGCCCATGACGTTGGTCAGGGAGCCCTCTATGCTTTCAATCAGGGCCCAGCCCCGGCCTTGGAGCCCGTAGGCCCCGGCCTTGTCCAGGCCCTCCCCGGTCGAGGCGTAGCCTTCTATCATGTCCCTGGTGAGGGGGCGGAAGAGGACCAGGCTGGAGACGGCCCTGGCGGAAAGCGGCCGTCCGGCGGCGGCCAGGCAGAAGGCCGTGACGACCTGGTGGGCGCGGCCGCTCAGGGCGGCCAGGTGAGACCGGGCCTCGGCCGGCCCTGAAGGTTTGCCCAGGATCATATCCCCCAGGATAACTATGGTGTCGGCGCCCAAAACCAGGCGGGCGCCGTGGCCGCCGGCCAAGGCTTTGCCCTGGGCCAGCCGGAGGGCGTAGTCGGCCGGAATTTCGCCGGCCAGGCGGCTCTCGTCCAGGTTGACGGGGCGGATTTCAAAATCCACCCCGGCCCATTTCAGGAGGTCGGCCCGCCGGGGGGAAGCCGAAGCCAGGATTAGGGGCGGGCCGGTCAAGGCTGTCCGCCCGGCGCGGGGCCGAAGAGGGCCCGGGTGTTGGCCGTGGTCCGCCGGGCGGCCTCGTTCAGGGTCCAGCCTTTGGCCTCGGCCAGGGCTTTCAGGGTCCACAGGATATGGGCCGGTTCGTTGCGCCGGCCCCGGAAGGGCACGGGGGCCAGGTAAGGGGCGTCGGTTTCCACCAGCAGCCGGTCGTCCGGCAGTTCCCGGACCGCGGCCCGCAACTCCCGGCTCTGGGGATAGGTCAGCACCCCGGGCAGGGAGAGATGAAAGCCCAAATCCAGGTAGGCCCGGGCCGCGTCCAGGCCCAGGGTGAAGCAATGGATGAGGCCGCCCCGCCTAAGGCTTGGGGCGTATTTCCGCAAAAGGCGCAGGGTATCGTCCAAGGCTTCCCGGCTGTGGATGACCACCGGCCTATCCAGGCCGGCGGCGGCGTCCAGGAGGCTTTCAAAGGCCAGCAGTTGGGCGGCCCGGCCGGAGCGGCCCACGGCGAAATCCAGGCCTATTTCCCCCAGGGCGGCCACCTCGGGCCGGCCGGCCAGTTCCAGGAGTTCCCGGAGACCCTTAGGGCTGAAGTCCTCGGCCTCGTGGGGGTGCCAGCCCAGGACCGGCCTCAACTCGGGCCGGCCGGCCGCCTGGGCCAGCACGGCCCGGCAGTTGTCCGGCCCCAGGCCGACGTTGAAAATCTCCGTCACTCCGGCGGCCCGGGCTCGGGCCAGCACTTCATCCAGGCGGCCGGCGAATTCCGGCCCGGCCAGGTGGCAATGGCTGTCGATGAAGCGGGGGGGTTCGTCCAGAAGGAGGCTGCGGCGGCGCAATTCGGCCAGGATTACGGCCAGGATGGTCTCGGCGTCGGCCCGGCCGTCCGCCCGGAAAAGGTCCGGGCCGGCCTGCCGGTCAAAGGCGGCCCGGACCTTTTCCAGGTAGTTTTCCTCCTCGAAGCCGGCCTCCCTCCCGCCGCTTCGTCCGGCGATGCGGGCCAGGCCCAGGCTCACCGGCACTTCCACCAGGACGGTGAAATCCGGCCGGGGGAAGGGCGCGTTGGCCTTAAGTATGGTCTCTTCCGCCAGGCCCCGGGCCGACTGGTAGGCCACGTTGGAGAGAATGTAGCGGTCGGCCAGCACCGGCCGGCCGGCCATAAGGGCCGGGCCGATGTTAAGGTTGACGTCCTCGGCCCGGTCGCGGACGAAATAGTCCAGTTCCCGGGCCGGGCTCAG
>JAITUX010000058.1 GCA_031286085.1 Candidatus Adiutrix sp.
GTCGCCGTGCCGGCCATGGTCGTGGTGAAATTCACCTGTGACAACATAGAATCGCTCCGGCCCATAGGCGTCCTGCTCAGCGCCAGGGCCGGCCATGACCAGCCCTGACCTTTTAGCGGTGGTCATCGCCAGCGCCAGACGACGCGGCGAAAGCGGCCGGCAAGGCTCTATTTCTGGAGGGGTTGGCCGCGCTGACGGCGCGCCTCAGCGAAGCAAAGGCCGGCGCCGGTTCTCGGGTGCGGCATGTCGGGCGGGGAAAGCATGAGGCCGCTACGGTGAAACCTTTCGGGATTACAGGCGGCCCGGCGGGATATTCTTCGGCGCTTCCTCCTTCCAAGCTTTTCGTTTCAGGCTCAAAAAGCGGAGGCGCTTGAAGGGCTAACCATTATCCAAAACCATCTTAAAAGTCAAAGCCAGCTCAAACCCCGGATTCAACGACAGCGACGTGCCCAGATACTCCTTGGCTTTGTTCAAATCGCCCCCTTCATAGGCCGCCCGGGCCAGGTTGAAAAGCAGATGTTCATCTTCAAGTCCAGGCATGGTCCGGGCCTTCTCATAGAATTCAATGGCTTGATCATATAATTTCAGGGCCCTGAGTTCCCGGCCCAGGTCATTGAAGAAATGCTTGTTTTCCGGCTCCATCATGTTGTCCTGCCGGGCCAGCCCGCTGAATATGCCGGCGGCCTGGTCGGGTTTCCCCGTGGCCAGGTAAAGCTTGCCCAGCCCGAAATTGGCCCGCACATTTTCCTGGTCCACCTTAATGGCCCTCTGGTATTCATATTCGGCGCTGCCCATCTCGTTACGTTCAAAATGCTTTTCCGCCATGGCCACATACCGTTCGGCGGTCACCTGGGCCGGAGTTTTAATGGCCTTGACCTTTTCAGGCACATAGGTGAATCTTTTAAGGAAATCCTCGACCTGAACCGTCTCCTTCAAAGGCAGGGGATTGCCATCCATATCCAGGACCTGGATGGAAATCTTATCATCATCAATCTGAACGCATTTATAATAATCCACCACCGTTTGACGCCTGGCGGTTCCCATGGTGCCTATTTCCTGGACCTTGGTTTCGGAATAGACACCCTCCATAATCCTGAAAGCATCCATGATTCTCATCCTTGCCCTGACGCTCCGCCGCCCAAAAGGCGGCTCCGCTTTCAAAATCCTTTGGGGAGAATTATACGCCTGTTCAAAGGCGTTTTCAAGGAGGCCAGGCCCCATTGTCGCCAGCCAGGAAGCGGCACGAGGCCGCTCTGGCCGAAGCCCTGAAAGGCGGGCTTCACTCGGTCAATTCAACAGCCAGCCGGTCGGCCACTAAAAACCCTTTTTCAGTGGGCCGGAGGCGGCCGGCCTCACGCGTCAGATGGCCGGAGGCTATGAATTCGTCCACCCGGGAAGCGGCGGCCAGCGCCTCTTCCGGCAAGCCCTCCGCCAGACGCAACCCCAGCATGACCTGTTCCAGGCGGATCGCCTTTTCATCCGGAATTTCCTCGAAAGCCAGCGGCCGGACGCCGGAAGACAAGGCCGAGGCCCAGCGCCGCACCGATGACACGTTGGCCCAGCGCCGGCGGCCGTCGAAAGAATGGGCGGCCGGCCCCAACCCCAGGTAGGGCGTCCGGCGCCAATACTTTAGGTTATGCCGGCTTTCAAAGCCGGGCCGGGCGAAATTGGAAACCTCGTAACGCTTGAACCCGGCGGCGGCCAGAACCTGGCCGCTGAGAAGAAAAAGTTCGGCCGCCTGGTCCGGCGGCGGAAGCGGCGGCAGCAGCCCGGCCTCCATGGACCGGGCCAAGGCCGTCCCAGGCGCCGCGGTGAGGCTGTAGGTGGAAATATGGTCCGGCGCCAATTCGAGAGTCCTGGTCAGATCCCGGCCCCAATCCGCCGGGGCCTGGAGCGGGAGGCCGTAAATAAGGTCGAAATTCAAGGTGAAGGGCCGGTCTTTCAAAAGGGCCGCCGCCGCCAGGGTCTGGTCCGGGTTGTGGTTCCGCCCCAGCACTTCGCCCAGCCAGCGGTCGTCCAGAGACTGAACCCCCAGGGAGAGCCGGGTAACGCCGGTTTCGGCCCAGAGGTCCGCCTGTTCCGGGCCGACGTCTTCGGGATTGGCTTCCAGGGTGATTTCCTTGAGCCGGGAAAGGTCCAGGGGGGCCAGGGCGGCCAGAAGCCCGGTCAGGCCCTCGCGGCTCAAAATGCTGGGGCTGCCGCCGCCTATATAAAGGGTTTCGAAGGGGGCCGGCCAGGCCGGGGCGGCCAGGCGGGCCTCCGCGGCCAGGCCGTCCACGTAGCGGGGCAACAGCTCCAGGGCGGAGACGGCGTAGAAATCGCAGTAAGGGCAGCGCCGGGCGCAGAACGGCACATGCACATAGAGCCCGGGGGCTTCGGCGGCTTCATGGTCCTGGCCTCGGCTGTTCATTGGGGCCTCCCTTCTTCATTTTAAGGCCGGCCTGAAATCCTTCAGCTCCTGGACAAGGTGACGACCACCCTGGCAAAGGCCGTGGAATCGTGGCCGGCCTTGAGCAGGCGCTGTTTCAGGCGGCGTTTAAGTTCCCACTCCGGCTCCCACTGCTCCCCGGCCCGGGCGGTGAGCTGCAGGCGTATGGTGGTGCCGTCGGGGTTGAAACCGGTTACGCCCACCACTCTCACCGTGACCAGGCGGGCGCGCCACTCGGCGTCGGCGTTGAACTCATCGGCCACGGCCCGGGCCAGGACCAGGAGTTCGTCAGGATCGACATCCGGGGGCATGACTATTTCCAGGAGGCTGTGGGAACGGCCCCGGGTCTTGTTGATGATGACGTCGATGCTGCTGTTGGGAATCAGTATGAGGTTCCAGTAGCTGTCGCGCAGCCTCAGGCTGCGCAGGCCCACCTTCTCCACCGTGCCGCTGTGGCCGCCTATGGTCACACTGTCGCCGACGGCAATGATGTCCAGGCCCAGGATGGAAATGCCGTTGATAAGGTCCTTGACCAGGGACTGGGCGCCCAGGCCCACGCCCAGCCCCAGGATACCGGCCCCGGCCAGGATGGGCCCCACGTCCACCCCCAGGCGTTCCAATATGACCACGCCGGCCAGAAAAACGCCCAGGGCCCGGGCGCCGGTGAGGGCCAGGGGGGCCATGGTCCGCCAGTTGCGGTTGCCGCTCAGGGAGGGCACGGCCAGGAGCCATTCGGCGGTCAGGCGGCTGAATTTCAGAAACAGGACTAGGACCGCGATAGTCATGGCGATGACCAGAAAACGCCCCAGGAGATTCCGGGCCAGGCTGTTTCCCAAAACCCGGCCCAGGGGCAGGCCCCAGATGGCCAAAAGGAGGCTGGCGGCGATAAGGCCTATGGCCAGGCCGACCAGGAC
>JAITUX010000069.1 GCA_031286085.1 Candidatus Adiutrix sp.
TCCCAGGCCGAAGGCTCCATGGTCAAGGTCATAGGGGCCATGGAGGAGATCTCCCGCTCGGGCAACGAGATAGGCAAGATAATAAAGACCATAGACGAGATAGCCTTCCAGACCAACCTCCTGGCCTTGAACGCGGCGGTGGAGGCGGCCCGGGCCGGCGAGGCCGGGGCGGGCTTCGCGGTGGTGGCCGACGAGGTGCGGAACCTGGCCATCCGCTCGGCCGAGGCGGCCAAGAACACGGCCGACCTCATCGCGACTACCATAACCAACATCAACTCCGGCTCGGAAATAGTCAACGAAACCTCGACGGCCTTCAAGCAGGTGAGCACGCAGGTCGGCAAGGTCCACGAACTGGTCTCGGAAGTGGCCGAGGCCTCCAACGAGCAGAGCCAGGGCATAGAACAGATAACCTCGGCCACGACCGAGATGGACAAGGTGACCCAGTCCAACGCCGCCGCGGCCGAGGAATCGGCCAGCGCGGCCGGGCATCTGTCCATCCAGTCCGCCAACCTCCTGAAGGTGGTCAACGAGATAGACGCCCTGGCCCACGGGGCCAAGGAAAAGACCGCCGGCCAAGCCGAGCGGGCGGCCATTCCGGCGCCTAAGAAGGCCAAGGCCAAGGTCAAGGCCATCGCCCAGAAGCCCAAGATCAGGCAGGCCGCCGCGGCCAAGGCGGCCGCTCCGGAGGAGGAGGACGAGGACGACTTCGACTTCTAAACAAGGGCGGGGCCGCCGGCCGGGCTTTTGGGACGCGCAGAGGCCCCAGACCCCCTAGCCGGCGGCCTTTGAGGCGAGGCGCGCGGGGCCGGCCGGCCGGGGCCGGAGGTCCAGGCCGGCCGGCCCGCGATGCGTTTTTTACGGCGCGTTTTACGGAGCACGACCATGAAAATGAGCACCAAGATAGTTTTAGGGTTCTTTTTGACCAACGCCTTGTATTTGATTCTTCTGGCGGTCATTTTCATGTTCGTCCGGCCCTTGGAGAAGGCGGCGGATATTCTAAACCAAAGCGTCCTACCCATAAACGAGCACATCGCCGACATAAGGCTCCAGGTGTCCGAGCAACGCTCAAGCATGAAATCATATTTAACCAGCCCGACCCTGGAAAAAAAGCTTTTCGACCAGGCGGCCGCCCGAAACAAGGCCGCCGGCGAAGACTTGTCGAAGATCACCGATATTCTGGCCTCCCCCGGCGCGGATTTTTTGCGGACCCCGGACGTGACCGAAATTCAGGGCCGGATGGACGGCCTTTACAAGGCTTCGCGCGAATTGGTCGCCGACACCTATGGCCGGGAGACGGAGGTTTACCAGGCCCGCCTTGAATATGCCGCCCTGGCCCGAAGAATAATCGACGAACTGGGCGTGGCGCTGCGGGAGGAAAACGAAGCCTTCGGGGCGGAGGTTGAAGGGCCGGCCGCGGCCCCGGGCTCCGCCAAGGCGGCGGGCGCGGGGACCGCCCCGGCCAAGGTTATAGCCCCGGTTGCGGCGGACGCCGGCCCCGCTTCAACCCAGGCTCCGGCCGCCGGTGTTGCGGACGCGGATTCCACGCCGGCGACGGCGGCGGTCGCGGCGGACACCGATTCCGCCCCGGCGGCGGTCGCGGCGGACGAGGGCGTCGCCTTGACCCCGGCTCCGGCATCCAGCGCCGCGGACGCCGCCCCGGCCCCGGTTGCGGCCAAGGCGGGCAACGGTTCCGCCCCGGCCGTCAAGGCCAAGGCGGCGGAGGCCGCCGCCGATTCCTTCCAGGCCACCATTAAACGCCGCTACGGGCGGGCCATGAGCGTGACCGCCATCCGGGCCACCGTCTATGAAAGCTGGCTGGCCTTCTTCATGGGCTATGTCCTGGGCAGCCAGGAACTCTATGACCAAAGCCTGGCCAAGGCCAGCGAAGCCGAGGCAATGATGGTCGCCGTCAGCGCCGACACCAAGGCCAGCTACCAGAAAATCAAGGCGGCCGTGGACATATCCGAAAAGATACTGGTCAACGAATACGTCCCCAAGCTTAAATCCATCATGGAGCTGCAAAAGGAAAACGCCGCCTTCGGGGCCAAGCGCTTCGGCACGACCGAGGAATTGGCCGATTTCGCCGACCGGCTGGCCCAGGCCATCGGCCCGGAGGTCTTGAAATTCACGAACGGCATCTCCGGCATCGCCGACCAGGTCATCGCCTCCATGCTCCTGGGGGTCGCCGCGGCCCTGGCCGCCAGCCTGACCCTGGCCCTGGCGGTCACCCGGAGCATAGTGAAGCCCATAAACACCATCATAAACAACCTGGGCGTAAGCGCCCAGGAGGTGGATTCGGCCTCCACGAAACTTTCCAGCGCCGCCAACACCCTGGCCGGGGGGGCCACGGAAAACGCGGCCAGCCTGGAGGAGACCAGCGCGGCCCTGGATGAACTGGGGGCCATGACCAAGCGCAACGCCGAAAACGCCTCGGAGGCCAAGGCCCTCATGACCCAGGCCGCCGAGACGGTGGCCCAGGCCGAAACCTCCATGACCAAGGTCATAGGGGCCATGGAGGAGATTTCCCGTTCCGGCCAGGAGATAAGCAAGATAATAAAGACCATAGACGAGATAGCCTTCCAGACCAACCTCCTGGCCTTGAACGCGGCGGTGGAGGCGGCCCGGGCCGGCGAGGCCGGGGCGGGCTTCGCCGTGGTGGCCGGCGAGGTGCGCAACCTGGCCATCCGCTCGGCCGAGGCGGCCAGGACCACGGCCGAACTCATCGCGGCGACCATAAGCAACATCAATTCCGGCACGGAGATGGTCAACGCTACCTCGGAAGCCTTCAAGGCGGTCAATTCCCAAACCAGCAAGGTCCGCGACCTGGTTTCGGAAGTGGCCACGGCCTCCGGCGAGCAGAACCAGGGCCTGGACCAGATAAACCAGGCCATGCACGAGATGGACAAGGTGACCCAGTCCAACGCCGCCTCGTCCGAGGAATCGGCCGGCGCGGCCGGACACCTGGCCCACCAGGCCGGCTACCTCTTGAACGTGGTCAGCGAGATGCAGGTTTTGGCCTACGGGGCCGAACGGGGCCGGCCCGGGCCTTCGGGCCGGCCGGCCCTGCCGTCCGCCGAGGCAAACAAATTCTGAGCCGGCCGGGAATTCGACTGATTCGGTTTTTCAGAGATTCGGCGGCTTGAAACCGCCCCAGGAGCTTTACCCATGAAGCTGAGCACCAAAATCGTTTTCGGTTTCCTTATGACCAATGTCGTCTATCTGCTGCTCCTGGCGGCCATCCTGCTCATAGTCCGGCCCCTGGGCAGGGCTTCCGCCGAACTCGTCCAATTCATAGTGCCCATCTATGAAAAAACCGCCTCCATACGCTACAACATTTCGGAGCAGCGCTCGAACATCCGGGCCTATGTGAGCAGCCCCAACCTGGACAGGTCCCTTTACGACCTGGCGCTGGCCAACAACAAAGCCGGCACGGACGGCAGCGAGGAGATAGGCAAGATACTCTCCGACCCCCGGGCGGCCTTTCTCAAGACCCCGGCGATAACCGGCGCCTACAAGAGGATAGTTGACGGTTTAAAGACCAACAGCCCCCTGTTGGCCAGCACGGCCTCGGCCGAGGAGAACCTGGCCAAGGCGCGCCGGGAGTTTTCAAGCGTGGCCGGGGAGATGCTGGAAACCCTCAACGAGGTTCTGCAGACGGAAAATGAAACCGCCTACCAGGAAGTGAGCCGCCCGCCCGCCATAAAGCGCCGCTATGAACGGCAGTCCGCCATAACCGGCATCCGGGCCACCATATATGAAAGCTGGGTGTTTTTCTTCCAGGGCTACATCAGGAGCGACCAGGGCATCCTGGACAAGTGTCAGGCCAAGGTGACCGAAGCCGGGAAACAGATGGACGCCATCATCGCCGACACCAAGGTTCCCGCCGTCAAGGCGGCCCTGGAAAAATCCCGCAAGACCCTGAACGAGGTTTACGAGCCCCAACTGCACTTGTTCCTGAAAACCCGGGCTGAAAACGCCGAGTTGGGGAACAAACGCTTCACCATGACCGGGGGCATCCTGGACGCGGCCGGCGACCTCAACGCGGCCGTCCATAAAGCGGTTCTGGATTTCACGGACGGCCTGGCCGGCATCGCGCGGCAGGTCACCACCTCCATGTTCATAGGGATCGTGGTGGCCCTGGCCGCCAGCCTGCTCCTGTCGGTGATGATCACCCGGAGCATAGTGGGGCCCATCAACTCCATCATCGTCAACCTGAACGACAGCGCGCAGGAGGTGGACTCGGCCTCCGCCCAGCTGACCAGTTCCGCCAACGCCCTGGCCACCGGGGCCACGGAAAACGCGGCCAGCCTGGAGGAGACCAGCGCGGCCCTGGAAGAGCTCAGTTCCATGACCAAGCGCAACGCCGACAGCGCCTTGGAGGCCAAGTCCCTCATGGGTCAGGCCGCCAACATCGTGGGCGAGGCCGAAATTTCCATGACCAAGGTCATAGGGGCCATGGAGGAGATTTCCCACTCCGGCAAAGAAATAGGCAATATAATAAAGACCATAGACGAGATAGCCTTCCAGACCAACCTGTTGGCCTTGAACGCGGCGGTGGAGGCGGCCCGGGCCGGCGGGGCCGGGGCCGGCTTCGCGGTGGTGGCCGACGAGGTGCGGAACCTGGCCGTCCGCTCGGCCGAGGCGGCCAAGAGCACGGCCAGCCTCATCTCGGCCACCATAAGCAACATCAATTCCGGCTCGGACATGGTCAACCTGACCGCGGAGGCCTTCAAGGCGGTCAGTGTCCAAACCAACAAGGTTTTTCAGCTGGTCACGGATGTGGCCGAGGCCTCCGGCGAGCAGAGCCTGGGCATAGAGCAGATAGCCAAGGCCATGGTCCAGATGGACAAGGTGACCCAGTCCAACGCCGCCCTGGCCGAACAATCGGCCGGCGAAGCCGGGGATTTGTCCCACCAGGCCGCCAACCTCCTGGACGTGGTCGGCGATATCGAGGTTTTGACCCACGGCGTCCAGGGACGTTCGGCCGGCGGCCTGGCGGCCTTGCCGGCCCCGGAGGAGGAGGAGGAGGAGCCGGCCCCGAAGCCCAGGAAGAAGCTCAAGGCCGCCAAGGCCAAGCCGGCCCCGGACGAGGAGGAGGAGGAGCCGGCCCCGAAGCCCAGGAGGAAGCTCAAGGCCGCCAAGGCCAAGCCGAAGTCGGCCGCGGCCAAGGCCAAGTCGGCCGCGGCCAAGGCCCTGCCCTTGGACGACGAGGAAGAGGAAGATATGGAGTTCTAGCCCCAAGCGCGGGTCCTCTGGGCCGGGGCCTGGCCTCTACCGCCAGGAATCCCGCACGGTCATGGCCACCGCGGCCAGGTGGACGGCCCGGGCTCCGGCGGCCAGAAGGGTTCGGGCCGCTTCGGCGGCGGTGGCCCCGGTGGTTATGACGTCGTCGAACAAGAGCACCCTGGCGCCCCGGACCAGGCCGGGGGCCGGGGCCCGGAAGGAGCCCCGGATGGCTTTAAGGCGTTCGCGGCGGCTTAAGGCGGCCTGGGGCAGTTCGGCTTCCACCGGCCGGCTCAGGAGGCCGGGCTCAAGGGGCCGGCCGGGGAAGGCGGCCCGGGCCAGCACCAGGGCCTGGTTGAAGCCCCGGGCGGCCAGTTTACGGGGGGACAGGGGCAGGGGCACCAGGACGTCCCAAGCCGAGGTTTCGGGAAGGGCCGCGGCCAAACCGGCCAGGGCCCGGACCTGGGTCAAATCGCCGTGATATTTCAGGCGGCCGATGGAGAGGGCCGCCGCCCCCTTATAAACGGCCGCGGCCCGGGCCGTCAGGAAGGGGGGCGGGTCGGCCAGGCAGTCGCCGCAGAGATGGCCGGCCGCATGATGGAAGGGCCGGCCGCAGACGGGGCAGACGGAGGCGGGCAGAAGTTCCACCGTGTCTTGGCAGGCCGGGCAGAAACAGCCCCGCCAGCCGGAGCCGGCCGGGGCCAGGGGCAGGGCCCGGGGACAGACGGCGCAGACCGGCGGCCACCAGAGGTCGGCTAGAGCCTCAAGCAAATTAAAGGCCACCGGACTTTTAAAGAGTCTGGCCCTGACGGGCGAGCCGGCTTCGTTGGCCGGCTTGTTTTTTGGTCGTTTAATCCGCAAATTCCCCGGCGGCTTTGAATTCCGCCCAGGTCACCCCGGCCCTGAAGCCCGGGCAGGCCGCCTTAGCGGACAGGAAGGCGCTTTCCCGGGCCAGGAGTTGGGGCAGAAAAGGCCAGAGGCGGCAGGTCCTGGGCTTTTGGCGGTGGATGCGGCAAAGGCCGCCGGCCTGGCGCAAACGGCAATAGCCGGCCTGGTCCTGGCCGATGTCCCAGGGCGGGGTTCCCGGCTCCAGGTAGAGGCGGCGGAAGGCGGCCTCGTCCAGGTTCAAAAGGGCCGCGGCGGCCCGGGCCCCGGCTTCGTCCAGGCGCGCGCCGCCCCGGCCCAGGCAACAGGCCCCGCAGCGGCGGCATTGAAAAACTTTCGGCAATTCAACCGCCCTTAAAAAAACCGGCTTTCATTCCCGAGGTTTTCCGGCTTCGGCCGCCGGCCGCCGCGCCGGCAATCAGAGCTTCCTACACGATTCGGCTGTTATTCAACAGGGAGGGCTGGCCGGTGGTCTCCAGGACGCTGTTCCACAGGACGCCGTCCGGGTCCACCTTCTTGCGTTTCTCGGTGGCCAGGGCGATGGGCACGTGGACGAAGTGGTCGTTCCACAGGCCGATGAGCAGATCGGTCTTGCCGGCCATGGCCGCGTGGACCGCCTTCTGGCCCAGGTAGCTGCAATACACCCGGTCGCTGGCGTTGGCCGGGGCGCTGCGGATGATGTAGCTGGGGTCTATGTACTTCAGGTTCAGTTCCAGCTTCCTGGACTTGAACCAGGCCTTGATGGCCTCGGCCAGGAAGGCGCCTATGTCCTTGTGGATGACGTTGCCGGAGGCGTCGTGGTTTTCATCGGCGTTCCGGAAGAACTTCTGCCCGGCCCCCTCGGCCACGACGATGACGGCGTGGCCCCGGCTGGTGAGGCGTTTTTCCAGGTGGTTCAGGAGGCCGCCCGGGCCTTCGAGGTCGAAGTCCAGTTCAGGTATGAGCACATAGTTGGCCTCGCTCTGGGCCAGGGCGGACGTGGCGGCGATGAAGCCGGAATCGCGGCCCATGAGCTTGACCAGCCCCACCCCGTGGGGGGCGCCGATGGCCTCGGTGTGGGCGCTGCGGATGACGTCCGAGGCCATGGCCACCGCGGTCTCGAAGCCGAAGGAGCGGGCCACCAGGCTGATGTCGTTGTCGATGGTCTTGGGCACGCCCACCACCCCGATCTTGAGCCCCCGGGCCTTGATCTCCAGGGCGATGGAGTGGGCGCCCCTCAGGGTTCCGTCGCCGCCGATGCAGAAGAGGATGTTTATGTTGAGACGTTCCAGCGAATCAACCATTTCCTCGGGGCTCTGCCCCCCCCTTGAAGCCCCCAGGATGGTGCCGCCGAATTCGTGGATATTGGATACGCTTTTGGCGTTCAAGGGCACCAGTTCATGGCCGAAGTCCGGGTTGAGGCCCTGGTAGCCGTATTTGACGCCCAGGATGTTGATGACCCCGTAACGGTAGTGAAGGCTCATGACCAGGGAGCGGATGACGTCGTTCAAGCCCGGGCAGAGGCCGCCGGCGGTCAGGATGGCCGCCCGGACCTTGGAGGGGTCGAAATATATCTTCCGCCGCGCCCCGGCCTCCTCGAAGCTGTCCGGGGTCCGGCCCTCCCTGATGTCCTGCCAGGCCTGGGGCCCTATGTTGACCATCACCCGGCAATTGTCGTCGGTGAAGGAATCCCAGGAGAACGACTCGACCGGCCCGGCGCCGCTGTAGCCCAGGAGGGGGGAGTGTATCTTGGCCGGCCCCAGTTCGGCCACGGCCAGTTCCTCCCGGACCGGCATGAGAGGCACCTGGTTTCCGCTGTCCTTGATAACGGGGGGCTCGGCCTTGCCAAGGCGGCCGGCCCTGGCGGCTGGCTGGCGGTTCATAGGTAATCCTTTAAATCGACCCCTTGGCCCAGGGCGTCGTCCAGCAGAAAGCTGATGAAGGCGGTGAAGGAGAGGCCGAAGGCCCGGACCATTTTCGGAACCAGGCTGGCGGCGGTCAGGCCGGGCAAGGTGTTGGTCTCCAGGAGATAGGCCCGGCCCTCGGAAAATATGAAATCCGACCGGGAGAGGGAGCGGCAGCCCAAGGCCCGGTGGGCTTCGGCCGCCAGGCGCTGAAGTTCGGAGATGATTTCCGGGGCCGCCCGGGCCGGGCAGATCTCCTCGCTCTGGCAGGGTTCGTACTTGGCCGAGTAGTCGAAAAAGAGGTGGCCCGGGGCGGGGATGATTTCAATGGGCGGCAGAGCCGTGAGCCTGGCCCCGGCGCCGGCCGCGGCGCAGGTGAATTCCCGGCCCGGCAGGTATTTTTCAAGGAGGGCCGGGCCGCCCAGATCGAAAACCGAGTCCAGGGCCGAGGCCAGTTCGTCCTGGTTCCCGACCAAGGCCAAGCCCAGGGAGGACCCCAGGCCCGTCGGCTTGACCACCAGGGGGGAACCCAGGGCCTGGAAAGCCGCCCGGGGCAGATCGGGATTTTCGGAGAGCCCGGCCCTGGTCGCCAGAAGGTCCGGGGCCACCGGCAGGCCCGCCGCCCGGAAGACCCTCTTGGCGGCTTCCTTGTTCATGGCCAGGGCGCTGGCCAGAAGGCCGCTGCCGGTGTAGGGCAGGCCCAGAAGCTCCATCAGGCCCTGGATGGAGCCGTCCTCGCCCCCGGGGCCGTGGAGGGCCAGGAAGGCCACGTCCAGCCGCCCGGCCAGGGCGTCCTCGACCAGGCGGGGCAGATCCTCGGCCGGATCGTATTCGACGGCCGCGAAACGGCTAAGGTCAAGCCGGGCCAGAACTTCGGCCCCGGATTTGAGCGAAACTTCCCGCTCCCCGGATTTTCCGCCCCGGAGAAGCGCGACCCGTATTTTCCCGCCCCCGCCGGGAAGCGGCGGGCCGCCCCCTGGCGCGGCGGCCGGTCTCAAACGGTCCGGGCCGCGGCCGCCTGGCGGGCCAGGCGGGCCGTGCGCCGGGCGGCGTTGCGGCGGTGGAGGGCGCCCTTGGACGCGGCCCGGCCCAGGGCGCTCATGGCCGCCTTCAGGGCTTCGGCCGCGGCTTCGGGCGATTCGCCCAAGGCGGCCTTCACCTTTTTCACGGCGTTCTTGACCTTGGTCTTGTTGATGCGGTTGCGGGTCCGCCGGGTCTCGCTCTGGCGGGCCCGTTTAAGGGCTGATTTATGGTTGGCCAAAATAGTCTCCTTTATGCTATAAAGACCGGAAGTTTTCAATTGGCCGGTCGGCCCCCGGCTTGGCGCCGGGCTTTAGCGAACTCCAGGCCCGGATTTTCAATTATATTGGCCGGGCCTTAGGGTTGTCAACCGGAAATTTTATGGAAGCCAACCGCCAGATAGTGCGCACGGCCGGCATAGTCGGCGGGGCGACCCTCCTTTCGCGGGTGGCCGGCCTGGTCCGGGACCAGGTCACGGCCGCGTTTTTCGGCGACGGCCCCGCGGCGGCGGCCTTCATGGTGGCCTTCCGCATCCCCAACCTTTTGCGCCGCCTCCTGGCCGAGGGGGCCCTCACCGTGGCCTTCGTGCCGGTCTTCACCCATACCCTGACCACGGGCGGGCCGGAGGCGGCCCGGAGCCTGTTCCGCAAGATGCTCACCCTTTTGACCCTGACCCTGGTCCTGGTCTGCTTTCTGGGCCACGTCTTCGCCCCCCAAGTGACCGCCCTCCTGGCCCCGGGCTTCGGCCGGGACCCGGGCCAGATGGATTTGACCGTGCGCCTGACCCGCTTCCTGTTCCCCTATATATTTTTCATGGGCCTGGGGGCCCTCTTCATGGGGGCCTTGAACGCCGGCGGCTTCTTCGCCGCCCCGGCCCTGGGCCCGGTCATGGGCAACCTCGGCGTCATCGCCGCCGCCTTCGTCCTCACCGCCCGCCTTTCGCCGCCCATCCTGGCCCTGGCCGCGGGGGTCCTCGTGGGCGGCTTCCTCCACCTGGCCATTCAACTGCCCAGCCTAGGGCGGATGGGCCTTAAGCCCCGGCCCGACTTCCGTTTCCGGGATCCGGCCGTCAGGAAAATCCTGGTCACCATGGCCCCGGCCGCCCTGGGGGCCGCGGTTTACCAACTTTCGGTCTTCATCAACACCATCCTGGCCTCCCTTTTGCCCGGCGGCAGCATACCCTGGCTCTATTACGCCGACCGCCTCATGCAGTTCCCCTTGGGCGTCTTCACCATGGCCATAGGCTCGGCGGCCCTGCCGGCCCTCTCGCGCCTGGCCGCCTCCGGGGACCGGGCCGGCTTTCTGGCCAGCGCCCATTTCGCCCTGGCCCTGTCCTTTTTCATCACCGCGCCGGCCATGGCCGGCCTCATGGCCCTGGCCGACCCCCTGGTGGCTTTTCTTTTCGAGCGGGGCGAATTCACCCGGGCGGGGACCCTGGGCACGGCCCAGGCCCTTAAGGCCTACGCCCTGGGGCTGCCCTTCCTCTCGGGTTCGGGCATCCTGGCCCGCATCTTCTACAGCCGCCACGACACCCGGACCCCGACCCTGGTGGCCGCCGCCAGCCTGGCCTTGGGCCTTATGGCCGCCCTGGCCCTCATGGGGCCGTTGAAGCACCAGGGCCTGGCCCTGGCCAGCTCCCTGTCCAGCCTGGCCAATTTTCTCTGGCTGTATATCATTTTGGCCCGCCGGGAACGGGATTTCCCCCGGGGGCGGCTGGCGGCGGAAATAGCCGGCTATTTCGCCCTGGCCGTCCTGATGGGCGCGGCGGTCCGGCCCCTGTCCGGCTGGGCCCTGGCCGCGCCCGGCTTCACCGCCCTGGCCGGCCGGACCTTGGCCTCCGTGGCCGCGGGCGCCGGGCTCTATTTCGGCCTGGCCCTCCTGACCCGCCGGCCGCGGAAAACAAAAAGCGAATGAAAGGCCGGGCCTTTCATTCGCTTGGCTCTGTAAGGACATCAAGCGCGCGGCAGAAAATTGGCCGTGACCGTCTTAAGAACCTTGGCCAGTTCCCTGGCTTTGCCGCGTGGAATCGCCCGCTTACTCTTCTCGTATTCGCTCACATGGCTCTGGGGCACACCGATAGCCGCGGCCAGTTCCTTCTGCGTCATCCCGGCTCTCAGACGCAAGCCGCGAAGCATCCGGCCCACGCGCTCTTCCTCCGGCATGGGCGGAACAGTCACCACTTCGTCGTCAATCACCAGTTCGCCGCCCAGCTTGGCCACCAATTTACTCAGGCCTTCTTTACCCTTGAACGCTTTCTTGGTGTATTGGATGACAGCGGACATTTGACTCTTTGAGATAATGTATCTCAAAATATCTCAAGCGTCAAATTTTTCGTCCAAAGCCCCGGCTTGGCAAGGACATTCGCTTGCCTTTGGGCCGCGAATGTATTATTTTGGCTGGCGGCCTTGAATCATCAAAGAAAGCGG
>JAITUX010000116.1 GCA_031286085.1 Candidatus Adiutrix sp.
CCGAAGAGGTCAAGCCGCTCCTGGCCGCCCAGAAGATCGACGTCGTCTTCGACGATGCCCTGACCCCCGGCGACCGCGACTACACGGCCACCCTGACCAAGATAAAGGCCGCCGGGCCCGAGGCCATCATCTTCACCGGCTACTATCCCGAGGCCGCGCTGCTCCTGCGCCAGAAGAAGGACATGGGCTGGCCCGTGCCCATCATCGGCGGCGACGCCACCAACAACACCTCCCTGGTGGATATCGCCGGCAAGGAGGCCGCCGCCGGCTATTATTTCATCAGCCCGCCGGGACCCGGCGATTTGAAATCGGCCCGGAGCCTGGCCTTGATCAAGGTTTTCCAGGAAAAGGAAAACCGCGGCCTGCCCAGCTCGGTCTGGGCCATGATGGCCGGCGACGCCTTCGGGGTCCTGGCCCAGGCCCTTTCGGCCGGGACGGACGCCAGCGGCCCGGCCCTGGCCGACTATCTCCACCAGACCCTGAAGGACTATGACGGCATGACCGGCACCATATCCTTCAACGAGAAGGGCGACCGCCTGGGCGACGTTTACCGCCTCTACCAGGTGGGCCAGGACGGCGCCTTCGTTCTGAAGTGACGGCCAAGGCCCGGCCAAGCCGCGGCTTGGCCGGGCCTTTACGGAATAAACCTTGGAATTCTTCATCCAGCAACTGACCAACGGCCTGGCGGTGGGGGGCATCTACGCCCTCATCGCCCTGGGCTATACCATGGTCTATGGCGTGTTGAAGCTCATCAACTTCGCCCACGGCGACCTCTTCACCCTGGGGGCCTACCTGGGCTTCACCAGCCTCGTCTCCCTGGGCCTGGCCGACCAACTGGGGGTGGGGGCGGCCCTGGCCCTCTGCGTGCTCCTGGTCATGGGCCTTTCGGCCCTGGCCGGCCATGTGCTGGAGCGGGCCGCCTACCGCCCCTTGCGCAAATCCGGCCGCCTGTCGGCCGTGGTCTCGGCCCTGGGGGCCAGCATCTTCATCCAGAACGCCATCATGCTCCTGTGGGGGGCCCGCGACCGGGCCTACCCGGCCGACCTTCTGCCCCCCATGACGGTCTCCATAGCCGGCCAGCCCGTACCCCTCATCCGCCTGGTGGTCTTCGCCGTGAGCCTCCTGGTCATGGTCGGCCTCTACGTCTTCATCAACCGCACCCGCATGGGCATGGCCATAAGGGCCGCGGCCATCGACCAGGGCGCGGCCAAGCTCATGGGCATCGACGTCCGGCGGGTGGTGGCCGTGGTCTTCATGATCGGCCCGGCCCTGGGCGGCCTGGCCGGGATAATGGTGGGCCTCTCCTACGGCCAGATAAATTTCACCATGGGCCAGCTTTACGGCCTGAAAGCCTTCACCGCCGCCATCCTGGGCGGCATCGGCAACATACCCGGGGCCATGCTGGGGGGCCTGCTCCTGGGGCTGGTGGAGGCCTTCGGCGCGGCCTACGTCTCCGTGGCCTGGAAGGACGCCCTGGCCTTTTTCGTCCTCATCCTCATCCTGGTGGTCCGCCCCACGGGGCTGCTCCCGGAACGCGTGGCCGAGAAGCTGTGACCGGCCGCTTCCCTTTGCCCGGCCCTGGCCGGATAGCCTGGGCCGCCCTGGCCATCCTCTTCTTCTGCCTGCCTCTTATGGGCCTGCCCCCCAACCGGGTGGGGCTCCTGAACCATATCGGCCTCTACGCCGTCCTGGCCCTGTCCCTGAACGTCATCCTGGGCCAGGCCGGCATGTTCCACATGGGCCACGCCGCCTTCTTCGCCGTGGGCGCCTACGCCACGGCCATCCTGAACACCGTCTGCGGCTGGTCCATCCTGGCCACCCTGCCCGTGGCCGGGGCCGCGGCCGGCCTCTTCGCCGCCCTGGTGGCCGCGCCCATCATCCACCTGCGCGGCGACTACCTGCTCCTGGTGACCATCGGCATCGTGGAGATTGTCCGCATCTTCCTGATCAACGACCCCTTCGGCCTGACCGGCGGGGCCAACGGCCTCATCAACATAGCCCGGCCCGTGATCCTCGGCTTCAAAATCACCCGGCCCCCCCACTTCTTCTACCTCATCTGGGGCTTCGCCGCCGTCTCCATGCTGCTCTTCCACTGGCTGGAAAACTCCCGCTTCGGCCGGGCCCTCAACTTCATCCGGGAGGATACGGTGGCCGCCGAGGGCGTGGGCGTGGACACCGCCCGCTACAAGCTCATGGCCTTCGTCATCGGGGCCGTCTGGGCCGGGTTCGCCGGCACCCTCTACGCCAGCTACATGCGCACCATCTCCCCCGGCTCCTTCAGCTTCTGGGAGTCGGTGGTCCTCTTCATGATCGTCATCCTGGGCGGCAGCGGCAACCAGAAGGGCGTCCTGGCCGGCGCCTTCCTGGTGGTGGGCCTGCCGGAGGTCTTCCGCTTCCTCAAGGACAGCCGCCTCATGTTCTTCGGCGCGGCCCTGGTGCTGATGATGATCTTCCGGCCCCAGGGCCTCTTCCCCCCCCGCCGCCGGACCTACGCCCCGCCGCCGGAAGCCTCATGATCATCCTGTCCCTGAACAACCTCACCAAGAGTTTCGGGGGCCTGGTGGCCGTGGCCGGGGTCTCCTTCGAGGTGGAACGCGGCGACGTCATGGGCCTCATCGGCCCCAACGGCGCGGGCAAGACCACGGTCTTCAACCTCATCACCGGGGCCAGCCGCCCGGACGACGGCCACATCTTCTTCGACGGCCGCCGCCTGGAGCGCCTGAAGCCCCACCGCATCGTCCACCTGGGCCTGGCCCGCACCTTTCAGACCATCCGCCTTTTCCCCCGGCTCTCGGTCCTGGAAAACGTGCTTTCCGGGGCCCATTGCCGCATGAAATCGTCCATCATTTCATCCCTGCTGCGCCTCCCGGCCCAGCGGCGGGAAGAGAAGGCGGCCCTTGGCCGGGCCATGGCCGAACTGCGCTTCGTGGGCCTGGACGGCCTGTGGCGGGCCGAGGCCGGCAGCCTCTCCTACGGCGACCAGCGGCGCCTGGAAATCGCCCGGGCCCTGGCCTCCGAACCCAAGCTCATCGTCCTGGACGAGCCGGCCGGGGGCATGAACGAGCGGGAAACCCTGGAACTGCGCGACCTGGTGGCCCGCATCCGGGCCAAGGACATCACCGTCATCCTGATAGAGCACGACATGAGCTTCGTCATGGAGGTCTGCAACAAGATCGTGGTCATGGAAAACGGGGCCGTCATAGCCCGGGGCTCGCCGGACAGCGTGCGCCGGGACCAGCGGGTCGTCGAGGCCTACCTGGGCGCGGACGAGGACTGACGGCCATGCTGGAACTTATTGACCTCAAGGTCAGCTACGGCCCGGTGGAGGCCCTGCACGGCCTGAACCTGACCGTGGCGGAAGGCGAGCTGGTGACCATCCTGGGCTCCAACGGCGCGGGCAAGACCACCACCCTCATGGCCGTCAGCGGCCTGGTCCCCGTCAGATCCGGCGAGATCCGCTTCGAAGGCCGGCGCCTGGACACCTTGAGGAGCCACCAGGTGGTGGCCCTGGGCGTCACCCAGGCCCCGGAGGGCCGCCGCATCTTCGGCCCCCTGACCGTTTCCGAAAACCTGGCCCTGGGGGCCTTCTCCCGCCGCGACCGCCCGGCCGCGGCCAAGCGGCTCAGGTGGGTTTACGATCTCTTCCCCCGGCTCTTCGAGCGCCAGGACCAGATGGCCGGCACCCTCTCCGGCGGGGAACAGCAGATGCTGGCCATCGGGCGGGCCCTCATGAGCGAGCCCCGGCTCCTGCTCCTGGACGAACCCAGCCTGGGCCTGGCCCCCCTTCTGGTCCGGAGCATCTTCCAGACCATCAGGGCCATCAACCAGGCCGGGGTGACCATAGTGCTGGTGGAACAGAACGCCCGGGCCGCCCTGAAACTGGCCGACCGCGGCTACGTGCTGGAAGTGGGCCGCCTGGTCATGGCCGGCCCGGCGGCCGACCTGCTGCACGACCCCCGGATCCAGACCGCCTACCTGGGCGGCGGCCCGCCGGCCGGCTGAGGGCGGGCCTCCTGGCGGCGCGGTAAAATATGGACTACCTGGCCCACTTCAACCTGACCGACCGTCCGTTCAAGAACACCTACGACGGCCGCTTCTTCTACCGCACCGCGGCGGCCGAAAACATTTTCCGCTTCCTGAAAGACGGCGGGGAGCGGCCCCCCCTGGTCCACATCAAGGGCCTGGACCAGGTGGGCAAGACCTTCCTGTTGCGCCGCCTGGGCCTGGAACTCAAGGAGGCGGGCCGGACGGCCCTGATCCTGAACCCCCACCTGACCCTGGCCGAAATGCTCCGGCAGGCCCTCACCGATTTCGGGCTCAGCCACAAGTTTTCCGCCCAGACCCAGGAGGAGGAACTCCTGGGCTACTACCAGAACGCGACGTCCGATTTCCTGGCCGACCGGCAAAACGTCTTCCTGGCCGTGGACAACGCCGCCGAACTGCCCCCGGCCATGCTGGCCGAACTCCACTGGCTGACGGATTTGGAGCCCGGCTGGCGGGGCCGGGTGAGCCTCATACTCTGCGGCTCGTCCGAGAGGCCCTGGCCGGTGGTGCCGGACCGGATGCCGGAAACCCGGGAACTGACCCTGCCGCCCCTCTCGGCCCGGGAAATCGAAGGTTACGTCTCGGCCCGGCTGAAGGCCGCCGGCGGCCGGCCCCTGTTCAGCCGGGCCGCCCTGAAAATCCTGGGCGACTACAGCCAGGGGCGGCCGGAAGCCGTCAACCGCCTGGCCGAGCGGGGCCTCATCGCCGCCTGGTCGGCCGGCCGCGCCAAGGTGGGCCCGGCCCAAATGGCGGCGGCCCGGACCAGCCTGGAAGCCCCCCAGAACCTGGATTACGACCGCCTGGCCGAAGCCGCCCGGGGCCAGGCCACGCGCCCGGCCCGGCCCTCGCGCCGGAAGCTGTGGCGTCTTTTGCTCCCGGCCCTTCTCCTGGGGGGCCTGGGCTATTATTGGGGGACGACGCCCAAGCCGGCCCCGGAGCCGGAACCGGCTTCGGCCGCCGGGGCCGCGGCCGAAGCCGAAATCGGGCCGGCGGAGACGGCCACCCCGGCCGGGACCCCGGAAGCCGAAGCCCCCAGCCTGCCTTCGCCCCCCGGCCAGCTTTTGACCCTGCCCCAGGGCACCCTGGCCCTGGTGGTGGACCAGACCGGCCGAACCGGCCGCCTCTGGCAGGGCGGGGCCCGGGGCCCGGGACTCAAGGCCGAAATCAAGACCCCCGCCTTCAAGAACCGGGGCCTCTATCTCTTCGGCCGGCCCCGGGGCCAGGCGCCGCTGATCTTCCAATACCCCCCGTCCCGGGAGATGCCCACCGGCGAGGCCCTGGCCATCTGGCCCCGGGTGGCCACCCTATTGCCCCAGAACATCCTGCCGGTCATCGTGGCCCAGGCCAACGCCCTTAACGCGCCCGACCGTTCCGAAGACCTGGCGGCCATCGACAGCCGCTTCAAGGCCTGGGTGCAGTCGCAGCAGTATAAATTCCCCGACACCACGGCCTCCCTCTACGCCGCCAGCTTCCAGTTCTTCGAACTCGGCCAGCCGCCCCACAGCCTCAGCCGGGAAGACTTCCGCCAGGCCTTGAACTCGGAAGCCCGCACCTCCGGCGAAATACACCTCGCCACCTCCCAGCCCCTTTTGATGCGGGACCCCAAGAACGAACGCCTCATCTGGGCCGTCTTCAACCTCAAGTATGATTCCCGGCTGCGCCACGACATGGGGCTGCGGGTGCTGGTCTTTGAACGGGCCATCATGGGCGGGCCGGACAGCTGGCTCATCGCGGCCGAACTGTGGCTGCCGGAAAAAAGCCTGGAAGGGGACTGACCTTGGCGATTGATGCGGCCGGCCGGCGGCGGCGCAGCCTGGCCACCAGCTTTTTCATGGGCTTCACCTCCGGCGTGCCCTTCCTGGTGACCGCGACCCTGGTCCAGGCCTGGTGGCTGGAAGCCGGCCTGGACCTCAAAGCCATCGGGCTCCTGGCCCTGACGGGCCTGCCCTACACCTTCAAATGGGCCTGGTCCTTCTGGCTGGACGTCTGTGACCCGCCCCTCTTCGCCGCCTGGGGCCGGCGGCGGGGCTGGCTGCTTCTGAGTCAGGCGGCCCTTTTCGCCGGGCTCTGGCTTCTCTCCCTCCTGGACCCGGGCCAGGCCGGGGCCGTTTCCGCCCTCTGCCTGGGCCTGGCCTTCGCCTCGGCCACCCAGGACGTGGTCATCGACGCCTACCGCCGGGAAGACCTGGCCGACGCCGACCTGGCCCCGGGCTCGGCCGCCTACATCTGGGGCTACCGCCTGGGCATGCTGGCCGTGGGCGGCGGGGGCCTGATGGCCGCGGAATTCCTGGGACTCGCGGCCGTTTTCCGCCTGACCGCCTTCCTGCTCCTGCTGGGCCCCCTGACCCTGGCCTTCAGCCCGGAACCGGAGGCCCCCCGGGCCCGGCCGGCCGGCCTGGCCGAGACCGTCTGGCGGCCCCTGGCCCAGTTCTTCAAGAGGCCGGCCGCGGGGCCCATACTTCTCTTCATCTTCTTCTACAAGTTCGGAGATCAGCTGGCCACCAGCCTGACCACGGCCTACTACCTGACCCTGGGCTATGAAAAAGCGGTCATCGGGGCGGTCAGCAAAATCCTGGGGACCCTGGCCACCCTGGCCGGCGTGGCCCTGGGGGGCTGGGGCGCGGCCCGCCTGGGGCTCCGGACCAGCTTGTGGCTCTTCGGTTTCCTGCAGATGTTAGCCACCTTGGGCTTTGTACTCCTCTACCGCCTGCCTATCCACCCGGCCTCCCTGGGCCTGGTGGTCGGCGGGGAAAACCTGGCCGCCGGGGCCGGAACCTCGGCCTTCGTGGCCTTCATGACCGGCCAGACCGACCGGGGCTTCAGCGCCTCCCAATACGCCCTCCTCTCCTCCCTCATGGCCCTGCCCCGCACCCTGCTTTCGGCCCCGGCCGGCTGGCTGGCCGAGAGCCTGGGC
This sequence comes from Candidatus Adiutrix sp., assembly GCA_031286085.1. Lineage (GTDB taxonomy): Bacteria > Desulfobacterota > Desulfarculia > Adiutricales > Adiutricaceae > Adiutrix. Next base: position 6,959 of record JAITUX010000116.1, read on the forward strand.
TGGCCCTGGTTCTACGGCCTCTCCGCGGCCCTGGCCCTGCCGGGCCTGGTTTTTCTGCACTACCTCGCCCGCCGCCGGGTCTTCGCCTGACGGCCTTGAAGGCCGCCCGGTTTTGTGGGAGAATAAGGCGGCTTGAATTTGAAACTTGAGGCCGGGCATGGTTGGTAAAGGATGGAAGGCCGGGTTCCCGGCCCTGTGGTGTTTCGCCGGCCTGGCCACGGGCGCGGCGGCCGCCGTGGCCCTGGTCAGCGTGACCGTGCCCCCGGCGCCGGTCGTGTCCGGCGACCGGCTGCGCCTGG
>JAITUX010000209.1 GCA_031286085.1 Candidatus Adiutrix sp.
CAGGCGGTGTTGCCGCCGTAAAGCGAGGTGTCCAGGGTGGCGGTGGGTATGCTTCCGCGCACGCCTTTAAGCACGACATCCATGGAAGACTCCCTGACCTTTCAAGAAACGCCGACGGCTTCCGCAACTGGCCCCCGGCCGGCAAATCCAGAAATCAATCAAACAATATTAGTATGTTATATTATAACCAAAGCCCGGGTCTTTTGCAATAAAAATCAGCCCGCGGCTTTCCGGCCCGGCTGTTTCGGCGACGGCCGGGCCGGTACGGCCGCCGCGCCCGGGGCCGCCGGCCGGCTCAAAGCCGCCAGGGCGGCCCGGAGCGCCGGGGTCAGTTCGTCCGAGGCCAGCATTTCCGGCCTCCGGTCCAGGGTCTTGGCCACGGCGGCGGCCAGGCGCCATTCGGCCACGGCCTGGTGATGGCCGCTCAGGAGTATGCCCGGCACGTCCAGGCCGCGAAAGGAGGGGGGGCGGGTATAATGGGGATATTCCAGGAGGCCGGCCTGGTGGCTCTCCTCTTCGGCCGAAAGGGTCCGCCCCATGAAACCGGGCGTCAGGCGGGCCACCGCCTCCATGAGCACCATGGCCGGGACCTCGCCCCCGTTGACCACATAGTCGCCTATGGAAATCTCCTCGTCAGCCAAAAGGTCGATGAGGCGCTGGTCGAACCCTTCGTAACGGCCGCAGATGATCAGGAGGCGTTCCCGGGCCAGGAGTTCCCGGACCTTGGCCTGGTCCAGCCTGGTTCCGGAGGGGGTCAGGCAGATCCGCCAGGGCCGGGGGAGCCCGGTTCCGGCCGCCTCTATGGCCAGGGCCAGGGGTTCGGGCTTGAGAACCATGCCCGGCCCTCCGCCGTAGGGCCGGTCGTCGCAGGTGCGGTGGCGGTCCGGGGCGAAATCCCGGGGGTTGGTCAGGGTGACCTGGATAACTCCCCGGGCCAAGGCCTTGGCCATGAGGGCTTCCGAAAGAAAGCCGCCGAAGATGTCGGGAAAGAGGGTGACGAGATCAAAACGCATGGTCTTAAGCGTGGCCCCGGCCGGCCGGGCGCGCCTTTTGGCGGGCGCCTTGGCCTGACTAGATAACACATACTTTATTTGCGCGCTTTTTTCAAGCGGAACCTGACGCCGCCGGACCCCCGGCGTTTTTCTCCGGTCCAAAACCTCAGCCCGGCCATGAGGCCAGTCCAGACGGCCAGGGCCGGGGCCAGCCCGTGGCCCCAGCGCAGGAAGACGGTCTCTTCCGTATCGGCCGGGGCCAGTATGGGGGTTTCCAGGGTAAAGACGCCCCTGGCCATAAGCTCCGTGGCCTGGCTTATCCGGCCCGAGGGGCGGATGACCGCGCTGATGCCGGTATTGCCGGCCCGCACCAGGGGGCGGCGGGTTTCCACGGCCCGCATGGCCGCCTGGAGAAGATGCTGGCCCGGGGCCCGGCTGCGGCCGAACCAGCCGTCATTGGTGGGCACCACCAGCAGATCGGCCCCGGCCAGGACCCGCTCCCGCCCCAGGTGGGGGAAGGTGGATTCAAAGCAGATCATAAGGCCCAGCCGGACCTGGCGGGCCTGGTCCGGGCCCAGGGTCAGGTCCAGGGGAGGCTGGGGCCGGCCGGGGTCATAGGTCCCGGCCGCGCCGACCACCCCGCCCAGGAAGTCCAAGCTGAGGAAGGGCAGCCAGTCCAAGGGCAGGTATTCGCCGAAGGGCACCAGGTGCCGCTTGTCATACCAGGGGCCGGGCCGGCCGTCCCGGAACAGGAGCATCCGGTTATGAAGGGGCTGGCCGGGCCAGTCGCCCTCCAAAGCGCTTACCCCCACCAGGTTAAGGCCGCCGACCTCCGAGACCAGGGCGTCCAGCCAGGCGGTCTCCGCCTGGTCGGCGCCGTAAAAGAAGGGCAGGGCCGTTTCCGGCCAGAGGAGCAGCCAGGGAGAGGTCCGGCCGGCCTCCCGAACCAGGCCGGAATAAAGGGCCAGGTGGCGGTCGCGGTCGAGGGGCTCCCATTTCTCGGCCTGGTCAAGGGCCGGCTGGATCACCGTCACCCGGCGGTTTAAAGCCCGGTCGGCCGCCGCCTCCCAATGCTCATGGCCCAGGCGGCCGTAGGCGAAACCCAGGGCCAAGAGGCCCAAGGCCGCCAGGACATAGGGGCGGCCGGCCCCCGGCCCCCGGTCACGGCCCAGGAAAAAGGCCGAAGCCAGCCACAGGTTGATTAGGGCCGCGAAAAAACCAAGGCCGTAAAAGCCGAAAACATCCGCGGCCTGGCCCAACTCGGGCGACAGGGCCAGGGGGCCGGCCAGGGGCGTCCAGTTGAAGCCGGTGAAGACCCAGTTCTTCAGCCAGTCCAGGCCGGCCCAGGCCCCGGCGCCGGCCAGGCTCCAGCACCAAGGCGGCCCCGGAACCCGGAGGGTGATGAGCCAGGCGAAGAGGGCCGGGTAGATGGCCAGGTAGGCGGCCAGCAAAAAAAGGACTAGCCAGCCCAGCCGGAAACCCAGGCCGCCGTAGCCGGCCAGGACATCGGCCAGCCAAGGCAGGGAAGTCAGGGACTGGACCAGGCCGTAAACCCAACCGCAGGCGAGGGCCCGCCGGCCGCTCTGGCCGGCGGCCGCGGCGATAAGGGGAAGCAGGGCCACGAAGCAGAGGGGCCACCAGCCGGGCCAGGGCCAGGCCAGGGTCTGGAGCCCGCCGCCCGCGGCGGCCAGGAGTAGGGGCCGAACCAGGGGCTTGGCCCCGCTTTTCGAGGCCGGGCCGTCATTTTTTCCGAAGCCGGTTCCGGCCATTATCCGCCTCTCGTCCACGGCCGCGGCGCGCCGCGAAATTGAAGGTTCCAACATTCCGCCCCCGGCAACCCTGAATGTGCTATATTAATGGGCAATCAAGTAAAGGCCGAGGGAAAATTTATATGCGAATTTCCCCAGATAATCAAGCCTGGCTTAAATTTGCCGCCTCTCTGGGGCAGTGGGCCGCGCTGGTGGGCCTCTGGCTGTGGGTGTGGCTGAATTATTACGCCGAGGGGATCTTCCGCAGCCGGGGCAATATCCTGGTGGTCGCGGTTTACGGATTTCTGCTGTTCTTTTTCACCCGGTTTTACGGCGGCTATCAGATCTGGCCGGGCCGCAAATGGACCACGGCCTTTTCCTGCCTGCTGGCCCTGGTTTTGACCAACTTCGTCACTTACCTGCAAAGCAGCCTCATCGGGCGTTCCCTGGCGGATCCGGTTCCGCTCTTCTTCATGACCGGGCTGCAGACGCTTTTGATCGCCGCCTGGTCCTGGGGCGCCGGCTACGTTTTTCAGTGCCTGGTTCCTCCCAGGCGCCTCATGCTGATTCACGGCGACGAGGAGGCCGCCGCCGCCCTGACCAAAAAGATGCTCGCCCACCGTAAACTCTACGTCATCGAGGAAAGCCTAAGCGCCGAAGCCGGACTTGAGGAAATTCTAAGCCGGCTGGGAAAATACCGGGCGGTGATCATGTGCGAGCTGCCGGCCAAAATCAGGAACGGGGTGTTGAATTACTGTTTCGACCGGTCCATCCGCGTTTACGTCGTGCCCATGGTCTCCGACATCCTGATGCGCGGAGCGGCGGATCTCCATCTTTTCGACACCCCTCTGCTCATGAGCGCCAACCAGGGCCTGAACTTCATGCAGCGCCTGGTGAAGCGCGGCCTGGACCTGGTCCTGGCCAGCCTGGGCCTGGTTCTGACCTCCCCGCTCATGCTCCTGACCGCCGCCGCCATCAAGCTGTATGACGGCGGCCCGGTATTTTTTTACCAGGAACGCTGCACCGTCAACAACCGCGTTTTCAACATCCGCAAGTTCCGCAGCATGGTGCTGGACGCGGAAAAGGACGGACGGCCCCGGCCGGCCACCGACGGCGACCGGCGCATCACCCCGGTGGGCCGGGTCATCCGCCGCCTGCGCATCGACGAACTGCCCCAGTTGTTCAACATCCTCAAAGGCGACATGAGCCTGGTCGGGCCCCGGCCGGAAAGACTCGAAAACATCAGGGAATATACCGCCAAACATCCCGAATTCAGCTACCGGACCAAGGTCAAGGCGGGCCTCACCGGCTATGCCCAGATAAGGGGCCGCTACAACACCAGCGCCTATGACAAGCTGAAAATGGACCTGGTCTATATCGTCAACTATTCCCTTATGGAGGATTTGCGGCTGCTGCTCCTGACCGCCAAGGTGCTGTTTCTCAAGGAAAGCACCGCCGGATTCAAGCGGAAGCCCGCCAAGAGCGCGGCCGGCGGAAAGGCCGCCGGGAACGAGTGAGGTTTCCCCCTACTTGGCCCGTTCCAGGTATTCCCCGGTGCGGGTATCGACTTTGAGGACGTCGCCCTCGTTGATGAACAGGGGCACCTGGATAACCAGGCCGGTGGCCATGGTGGCCGGCTTGGTGGCGCCGGTGGCCGTATCGCCCTTGATTCCGGGATCGCTTTTCATGACTTCCAGGTTTACGGTGGTGGGCAGATCCAGGCCGATGGGCCGGCCCTGATAGACGTTCAGCACCAGGCTCATGTTCTCCAGAAGGTAGTAACGGCTGTCCCCGACCTGCTCGGCCGTCAGATGCACCTGCTCGTAGCTGTTCTCATCCATGAACACATAACCGTCCTTGACGTCGAAATACAGGTATTGGACGTTTTTTTCCTCCAGGTCGGGCTTTTCCACTTTTTCGCCGGATCGGAAGGTCTCCTCCAGCACCCGGCCGTTGACCAGGTTCTTCAGCTTGGTGCGGACAAAAGCTCCGCCCTTGCCGGGCTTGACATGTTGGAATTCGACAATCAGGTAGGGTTCGCCCTTGAACTGGATTCTAAGGCCCCGGCGGAAATCGCTGGTGGAATACATGGTCGGCTCCTGGATTTTTTTTGGCTCTACTCGGTCAGGTCCGGTTCCTCGGAGAGGCGGTAAACGGTTTCGCCCGGCCGAATTAGGCCGAGCTTGCGGCGGGCCTCGTCCTCCACGAAGCCCGGGTCATTGAGCAAGCGCTCTATTTTCCGCCGGAGGAGCTGGTTTTCATCGCGCAGGGCGGCGTTCTCGGCCTCCAGCTTGCTCTTTTCCCGCGCCAGTTCCGCCCGGCGGATGAAGCCGTCGGCCGAGACTGTCAAATAGGCCAGGCCGCCCAGGACGGTCAGAACCAGGGCGGTCAGGGCCAGGCGGATAAAAAGCCCCCGGCTGAAAAATTCCCGGCGCCGCCCGCCGGGCCGGCCGGCCTCGGCCTCGTCAACCTGGGGGGAAAGCCGCGGCTCGCCCGTTTCGCCCGCCCCGCGCTCCTGTTCAGCCCAAGGCCGCCTCATGCCCGGCCTCAATCCCCGGGCTCCTCGCCGGCCCGGACTACGCGGCCGGAGAGGACCACCCGGTTGAAACCGGCCTGGCGCAAAATATCCATGACCCGGACCATCCGGCCGTAGAGCACCCCCTGGTCCGCGGAAACCACCACCACCACCTCATCGCCGGCCGCGCCGGCGCGGTTCAGAAGGCCGGACAGGCTGGACAGGGTGGCGGGCTGGTTTTCAAAAACAATATCCCCCTCGGCCGTGATGGAAAGTTCCAGGCGCTCGGAAGCCCCAACGCGCGCCGCCGTCGCGGCGTCCACCGGGGGCAAGAGCATTTTCAGGCCCGGCAGCCGCCCGAACTGGGCCGTGACCATGAAAAACAGGAGCAAGAGCAGCACCACGTCCACCAGCGGGGTCATGTTCAAATATATGCCCGCCGATTCTTTCAAATTTACAGGTCTGAAATTCATGCGTCAGGCCTCGGTGGAAGCCAGGGCTTCCAAGAGGTCGGAGGCCAGGGCCTCCAGTTCGCCCATGAGGCTTTCGGCCCGGCTCAGAAGCGCCCGGTGGACGACCAGGGTGGGAATGGCCACGCAGAGCCCGGCGGCGGTGGTCAGGAGCGCCTCGGAAATGCCCCCGGCCAGAAAGCCGGGATTGCCGGCGCCTTCGGCGGCGATGGAGTTGAAGGCGCGGATCATGCCCGAGACCGTGCCCAGGAGGCCCAAAAGGGGCGAAACCGTGGCCACCAGGTTCAAAACGCCAAGGTGGGCGGTTAGTTCCCGGGCTTCGCGGCGGCCGGCCTCTTCCAGGGCGTCCTTGAACTGGCTTCGGCGGCGGCCGCCCATTTTCAGGGCCAGCCCCACCAGGCGGGCGGCGGCGTTCTCCTCTCCGCCGCTTATGAAGGCCACCTGGTCGTATTGGCTGGATTCAAGGAGGTCGGAGACGGAGGCCAGGAAGGACCGGGGCATGACCCGTTCCCGCCGCAGGGCCCACAGGCGCTCCAAAGTCAGGCTCAGGGCCACCAGGCTGGCCAGGAGCAGGGGATACATGACCCAGCCGCCGCGCTGGATGAAATCCAACAAAAGGTTCATAACCTAAACCGCCCCCTACTGATTAGCGGCCTCATTTTCCCGGTCCAGCCGGTCCCGGCCCCGGGCCAACTGGCGCAAGGCTTCCTGGTCGTCCGGCCGGAGGGCGGCGAATTCCGCGGCCGCCTCGGCGAACTTCGGCCAATCCTTGGCGTTTTCATAGGTATTCAGCACCAGGTCCCTATAGACGACCTTGGAGGGGTCCAGGCGGTAGAGGGCCAGGGCCTGTTCCAGCATCTCCGGATCCCGGCCCTGGCGTTGATAGATGGCCAGGAGGTATTCCCTGGCCCCCTCCGCGCCAGGGTCAAGGGCCAGGAGCTTCTGAAAGACCAGGGCGGCCTCGTCCAGCTTCTTACAATCGAACAGGAGGACGCCGTAATTATGGAGGGCCACCCTGTCCTCGGGCCGGAGGGAGGCCAGGACCTCGTATTGGGCCAGGAGCCCGTCCCGGTCCTGGTTTTTCTCCATAAGCTCCATCAAGGTCAGGCGGGCCTCCTGGTCGTCGGGCCGGGCCTCGACCAAGGCTTGAAACTCCGCCTGGGCCTGGGTCCACAGGCCGTCCGCCCTAAGGGCTTCGGCCAGTTCCTCCCGGTAGTCCAGGCGGTCCGGAAACCTGCCCGCCAAATCCGCGAGGCCGGCCCGGTAGTCCTGGCGGGCCCCGGCCAAGCCCCGGACCCGGGCCAGGTTCAGCCGGGTCAGCGGGTCTTCCGGCGCCAGGTTCAGGGCCGCCCGGTAAGCCGCCGCGGCCGCCCCGTAGTCGCCGGCCCGCGCCTCCAGGAGGCCGATGGTCTGGTGGACGTTGGCCTTCTCGGCGCCGTCCGGCAAAATGGCCGCCAGGGACTTCAAGGCGTCCAGGCGGCCGGCCTCGTCCCCTTGAGTCTCATAGAGGGCCAGGAGGCCGGACCATATCTCCCGGGCCCGTTCCGGGGGCGCCGATTCCGCCAGCTTTTTCAGAGCCGCTATTTCTCCCCGGACATCGCCCCGCCGGCGGCTCAGAAGGGCCAGTTCACCCAGAATATCCGCCGCTTCCTCGGGCGGCGCCTTGGGCCAAAGCCCCTTCAGAACCTCGTCGGCCAATTCCAGGCGTCCGTTCCGGACGCACATCTCCACGAACCGGCGCAGGGCGGAAACGGCCGGGAGCCCTTGGGCCCGGGTCACGTCCAGCAGGCGCTTCAAGACGGCCGGCTGCCTATCCCGCCAATCGAGGCCGACGTAGATATCCAGAAGCCGGGCCAGCATTTCGGCCCCGGCCTCGCCCGGCCGGCTGTCCAGCATTTCCTCATAGACCGCGGCGGCCTCGGCCGGACGGCCGGCCGAGGCCAGACTGGCGGCCAACTCTTCGCCCGCGCCTGGATATTCCGGATCCAGTTCCA
>JAITUX010000226.1 GCA_031286085.1 Candidatus Adiutrix sp.
ACGGAAATCCTCCACCAGCCAGAAAGCCAGGACGGTTTCGGGGCTCCGGTCGCGCAGGCGGCTTAAGGCCGGAACGGTCAGGGGGGCCTGGGCCAGGGCTACGGCCAGGGCGGGCCGGAAGACGGCGGCCTCGGCCGCCGCCCGGGCGCCGGCTTCTTCCAGAAGGCCGGCCAGGGCCCGGTCCTTGTCCGCCGAGGCCGGGCCTTGGGCGGCTTTTTCCCTGGACTTGAGGTCCGCGCCCCAATCCAGGCAGAGGACCTGGAAACCCAGGCCGGCCGCGGCCCGGGCCAGGGCCTCGGCCACCGGCGCCGGCCCCCCCGAGAGGGGGGGGATGACCAGCAGCCGGAAATCCGGCCCGGCTTGACGCAAGGCCCGGGAGGGGGCCAGCCGGCGGGCCAGGTGGGCCAGTTGGGCCGGGGCCCGGCGCCGGGCCGCCGGGCTGATGAGGAGGGCGGGGCTCAGCGCGATTTCCCGGGCCAGGCCGGCCGGGTCGGCCAGGTGCCAGGGGGTCAAAAGCCTCAGCCTGGCCTCGGCCAGGGCGGAACTGAAGTCGTGGCGGCTCAACACGGCCAGGGCCACCAGGGGGTCGGGCTCGAAGACGGCCAGGGGGCGGCCGGCCTCAAGGAGGAGCCGGGCGGCCCAGGGCTGGCCGAAGCCGAAGATGATAGGGTCTCTGGCCGCTGGCCAGGCTTCGGCCAGCCAGGTTCCGGCTTCGGCCTCCGGGTCGCGGCGGGAGGCCTGGCTCCGGCCTCCCGCCAGAACCACGGCCTCCCCGGTGGCGGCTTCGGCCAGGCTCACCGGCCCGGTTTCCGGGGCCTTCTCCAGCCAGGCCAAGGCCAGGTTCTGGCCACCGGCGGCCAGGGCGGCCAGGTTTTTCTGGGTCGGTTCCTCGGCCTTAAGGCCCGCCCGGGTCACTTCCGCCATCGCCGGCCCCCCGCTTCATTAAAAATCCATTTTAGCACAGGGCCTTGGCTGGCTGAAAGCCCTCGGGCGCGGTCTTTGTCCTTGTGAGCCGGCCGGCCTTTGGCTATAATGGACAATTCAAAGGAGAGGCGCCTTAAGTGTCCGGTTATTTCCGCCTGCTGGGCTATTTGAGGCCCCACCTGGCCGCCGTTTTCGTGGGGCTCGGGTGCCTCTTGGGGGCCAGCGCGGCCCAGCTTTACCTGCCCTTCATCATCAGGGACGTCATCGACGACGTCTTCGTGGCCAGGAACATGGTTCTACTGAACCTCATCGCCCTGTCCCTCCTGGTGGTCTATAGCCTGCGCGGCTTTTGCGTCTTCGGCCAGCACTACCTCATGGACTTCGTGGCCCAGCGGGTGGTCTTCGACCTGCGCGACCATCTTTTCAAGGCCATGATCCGCCGCCGGGGCCTGGCCTATTTCGAGAAAAAGCGCACCGGCGGCCTGATGAGCTATTTTTCCAACGACATCGGGGCCCTCCAGAACACCATCGTCGGGCCCGGCCTGGAGTTCGTCCGCGAGGGTTTTGTCCTGGTGGGCTCCGTGGTTCTGATGCTGACTCTCCACTGGCCCCTGGCCCTGATTCTCTTCGTCTCCGGCCCCCTTATTTACGTGGCGGTCAAAAAGCTGGGCCGGCGCATCAAGGGGGCCGGCGGCCGGGTACTGGGCCAGTTGGCCGAGTTCACCGCCATCCTTCAGGAAACCTTGAACGGCATCCGGGTGGTCAAGTCCTTCGCCCGGGAGGAATACGAGGTGGCCCGCCTGTCGGCCCAGATGGAGGCCAATTTCAAGGCCGTCATGAAGGCCGCCCGCCTGAACGCCGTCCTGACCCCGGCGGTGGAGTTTCTGGCCACGGTGGGCGTGGCCCTCATCGTCTGGTACGGCGGGCGGGAGGTGGTCGAGGGCCGCCTTAGCCCGGGCTCGCTCACGGCCTTTTTGGCTTACGCCGTCAATTTGTCCAACCCCATCAAGCGCCTTTCCCGGGCCTACGGCGCCATACAGCAGGGCCAGGCCGCCTGCGAGCGGGTCTTTGAGGCCCTGGAGTTCGAGCCCGAGGTCAAGGACGCGCCCGGAGCCGCGGAACTGCCGGAAATAGCCGGCGAAGTGCGTTTTGAAAACCTGACCTTCAGCTACGAGCCCGAAGCCGGGCCGGTTCTGCGCGATTTGTCCTTCACCGTGCGCCCGGGCCAGATGGCGGCCCTGGTGGGGCCCAGCGGGGCCGGCAAGACCACCCTGGTCAACCTGGTGTCGCGATTCTATGACGTGACGAGCGGGGCGGTGCTCATTGACGGCCGGGATGTGCGGAGCGTCACCCAGGAGAGCCTGCGGCGCCAGGTGGGCGTGGTGCCCCAGGAGACTCTTCTGTTCTCCGGTTCCATTGCCGATAATGTCCGCTACGGCCGCCTTTCGGCCTCGGACGGGGAGGTCGAGGCCGCGGCCCGCTCGGCCCATGTGCTGGAGTTCGCCGGGAAACTGCCGGGGGGCCTGGCGGCCCGGGTGGGGGAAAAGGGGCTGGCCCTCTCCGGGGGGCAGCGCCAGCGGGTGGCCATAGCCCGGGCCATTCTTAAAGACCCGCGCATCCTTATCCTGGACGAGGCCACCTCGGCCCTGGATTCCGAAAGCGAAAGCCTGGTGCAGGAAGCCTTGGGCCGTCTCCTCCGGGGCCGGACTTCCTTCGTCATTGCCCACCGCCTGGCCACGGTCCGCCGGGCCGACGTCATCCTGGTCCTGGACCAGGGCCGCCTGGTGGAATTCGGCCGTCACCAGGAGTTGGTGGATATGGGCGGGCTCTACGCCCGCCTCCACCAGACCCAGTTCCGGGACGACTAGAGCCTTAAATCATACTGGGAAGTTTGAAAAGCCCCGGGCTACAGGCGGGTATGGAGAAGACGGAAGGGGGTTGGCGGGCCTTAGTGCTCCAAATCGACCATGGCCTTGAGTTCCCGGCCCACCTTGAAGAAGGGCAGTTTTTTGGGCGGCACTTCAATGGGTTCGCCGCTCTTGGGGTTGCGCCCCACGTAGCCGGCGTATTCCTTGACTTTGAAGGAGCCCAGGCCCCTCAGTTCCGCCCGGCCTTCGTGGATCAGGCCCTCAATGATGGAGTCGAAGAAGACGTTGACCGCCTGTTCGGCCTGCTTGGATGACAACAAGGCTTCTTCCGCAAGTTTTTCAACCAGTTGTGATTTATTCATTGGCCCGCGGCCTCCCTTTTTTGGCCCATTATAGCCTCGCGGCCCGTTTTTTTCAAGCCGGGCCTTCCGAGCCCGGGGCTGACCGCGGGCGGCAAAAATAAAGTTGTCTTGCCAGGTGACTCTTGCTAAATTTATGAGGTATTTTCGGCCGGACCATTTAAAAGGCCGGGGCGGCGGAGCCGGCGCCCGATCCGCGGGCGACCCTGGCTTGGTAGGGAGGTAATATGCCTTATTATGCTTGGCGGGGGATCGGCCGCGGGAACCGGAAGCGGAAGGGCAAACTTGAGGCCGCCGACGAGAGGCGGGTTGAAAATTTTCTGAAACGGCTGCGCATCACCGATTACTCCATCAAGGAAGCGCCCCGAGGCTTCACCATGGTAAAGCCCAAGGTCAAGCCCCGGGATATCGGGCTCTTCACCAGGCGGCTTTCCGCCATGATCGAGGCCGGCCTGCCCCTGGTCCGCGGCCTTACGCTATTGGGGGACCAGGAGGAGAACCCGGCTTTCCAGCCCATGCTGCGCGACCTGGGCGGCGCGCTGCGCTCCGGCGACGCCTTGTCCGAGTCCCTGCGGAAATACCCTGAAGTATTCGATGAGCTTTATTGCGGTTCGGTGGCCGCGGGCGAG
>JAITUX010000231.1 GCA_031286085.1 Candidatus Adiutrix sp.
GCCGCCATCCCCCTTCTTTCGGCCGCCCTCCCCCCTCTCCTGGAAAAAGCCTGGGGCGGCCGGAAACCTGAACTCATCATCCGCGCCGGCCGGAACACCGCGCCCGGAAAGCTGGATTCCCTGCGGACCGCCCCGGACCTCCAGGAACTCCAGGCCGTCCTCCCCGGCGAATTCATTGAATTCCGGCCGGCCCGGCCGGACGGAACAGCCGAGCCGGCCGGGGACGACGAGGAGGCCGAGGCCCTTACGGAGACGCCGGATTCCGACGATGATTGAAACTTACATGGAGGCAACCTTATGGCCTTAGACCTCAGCGCCGTGGGCGACCTGGTCCGGCAAGCCCAGGAAATACAGAAAAAAGTCGCGGAACGGCAGGCCCACCTGGCCGGCCAAACCATAGAGGCCGTGGTCGGCGGGGGCATGGTCAAGGTGACCGCCAACGGCTCGGGCTTGCTCACGGATATCCGCCTGGAGCGGGAAGTGATCAACCCCGAGGAAGCGGACATGCTGCGCGACCTCATCCTGGCCGCCGCCAACGAAGCCCTGCGAAAAGTCCAAGCCCTGGCGGCCGAGGAGATGCGCCAGCTAACCGGCGGGCTTAAGCTGCCCGGCCTTCCTTACTGAATTAACGGTCTTTTGGTTCCCCGGGCCGGGTGGAACTGAAACGCCAATGACTACATGCGGGAAACATTAAAAGAACTCCTGGGGCCGGGAGGCCGGCTGGCCCGCCTCTGGCCCTCTTTCGAGCCCCGGCCGGGCCAGCTGGCCATGGCCCTGGAAGTGGGCCGGGCCTTTCGGGAGGACGATTTCGCCATCATCGAGGCCGGAACCGGCACCGGCAAAACCCTGGCCTACCTTCTGCCGGCCCTCTTGAGCGGCAAAAAAACCGTGGTCTCCACCGGTCTCAAGAACCTTCAGGACCAGATTTTTGAAAAAGACCTGCCCTTCATCCGCCGCTTTTTCGGCGAAGGTTTCCGCTCCGCCCGCCTCAAGGGCCGGGAGAACTATCTGTGCCTCCACTTTTTGAAAAGAGCCCTGGCCCAGTCGCCTCTGTGGCCCGCGGCCGAGGCGGACGACCTTAAACTGGTGGCGGCCCGGGTCCCGGAGGCGGCCAGCGGCGACCGGGCGGAATTCACCTTTCTGCCGGAGAACAGCCCCATCTGGGCTGAAATTTCCGCCCCGGCCGAACGCTGCCTGGGCCAGCGCTGCCCGGAGTTCAAGGATTGCTTTTTGTGGCGGGCCCGGCGGGAGGCGGCGGCGGCCGACCTCATCCTGGTCAACCACCACCTCTTCATGGCCGACCTGGCCCTGCGGGCCAACGGTTTCGGCGAAGTCTTGCCGGCCTGGGAAGCGGCCGTCTTCGACGAGGCTCATCTCTTGGAGGAGGCGGCCACCAGCTATTTCGGCCGGGAGCTCTCTTCCGGCTCCCTGGCCGCCCTGGCCCGCGACCTGGGCCGGGCCGCGGCCGGCCTGGACCAGGCCTCGGCCGGAACCATCAGGCCCCTGGCGGAAATTTTCAGCCGCCAGGCCGAGGCCCTGGGCCAGAGTTTCTGCCGCGAAATCCGCGAGAAGGAACTGTGGGCCGAAGGCGACCCGGAAAACGGCCCGCTGAGGGACTTCCTCCTGAACTTCCACCATGACGCCCTGGCCTTGGCCCTCCTCCTAAAGGACCAGGACGGGCCCGACCCGGCGGCCCTGGCCGCCCGCCTGGAGGCCGCCGCGGCCGACCTTCTGTTCATCGGCGAAGCCGCCGACCGCGAATTCGTTTACCAGGCCGAGCGCCAGGGCCGCCGCCTGACCCTTTCCGCCCTGCCCCTCAAGGTCTCCCGCCATCTGGCCGAAAACCTCCTGAACACCGGCCGGACCCTGGTCTTCACCTCGGCCACCTTGAGCGCCGGGGGGGACTTCAGCTACTTCAAGGAGCGCCTGGGCCTGTGGCCGGAACTGGACGGCCTGGTCGTCGAGTCCCCTTTCGACTACCGGGGCCGCACCCTGGCTTACCTCCCCGGCCATCTGCCCGACCCCCGGACGGCCGAGTTCCCGGAAGCCATGGCCGCGGAAGTGGAACAACTCCTGGCCCTAAGCCGGGGCCGGGCCCTGGTGCTGTTCACCTCCTATAAAAACATGACTTACGCGGCCGACCGCCTGGACGGCCGCCTGCCCTGGCCGCTCCTGGTCCAGGGCCAGATGGGCCGGGCGGCCATCCTGGGCGAATTCACCCGCCAGACCGACAGCGTTCTCCTGGCCACCCACAGTTTCTGGCAGGGCGTGGACGTGCCCGGGGAAAGCTTATCCGCGGTCATCATTGAAAAACTGCCCTTCCCCAGGCCCGACCAGCCCCTGGTCAGGGCCCGGGCCGCCCTGCTGGCCGAAGAGGGCCGCCGCCCTTTCTGGGACTACTTCATCCCCGCCGCGGCCCTGACCCTGAAACAGGGCCTGGGCCGCCTACTGAGCCAGGGCCAGGACCCGGGCCTTTGGGCCATCCTGGACCGCCGCCTAATTAAAGCCGGCTACGGGCCCAAGCTGCTTAAAACCCTGCCCCCCGCCCCCCGGACCTCGGACCTGGCGGAAGTGGCCGCCTTCTTTAGGAATATCTAAAGGATTCCTGGGCCTTCAGGCCCCAGATCCAACAATCGGCGGGCAACCGGCCGGCGCGGAAACCGGCCGCCGGCGCCGGCGCCCTTGACAAAACCGGCCGCCCTTATTATTTTTTCAAGATGAAAAGAACTCTCTCCCCGCGCCTCAGGGCTATTTTGGAACTGGTGGTGCGCGACTACATAAAGACCGCCGAGCCGGTGGCCTCGGAGGCCCTGGTCAAGCGCCACGGCCTCAGCCTGTCTTCGGCCACGGTGCGCAAAGTCCTGGCCCAACTGGAAGAGATGGGCCTCCTGGTCCAGCCCCACGCCTCGTCCGGCCGAACCCCCACCGAAGCGGGCCTGAGAACCTATGTGCGGGAAATCCTGGCCGTAGGCCGGCTTTCGGAAGCCAACCGGGCCCTGATCGACAGGGAACTGGCCGGCGGCCAGCCCCAGGCCGAGGCGGTCTGCGCCCTCTGCTCCAAAGTCCTCTCCAACGTCACCCGGCACATGGGCGTGGTCTCCGGCCCGGCCCTGGAGCTGGAGCCCCTGAAAAACCTGTATTTTGTGCGCCTGGGGCCCGGCGAAATCCTGGCCGTCATGGTCGGGACCGGCGGCCTCATGCGCAACAAGGTGCTGACCGGCCAGGAGAATCTGAGCCAGGATGAACTGAACCAGGTCAACCGCTACCTGGCCGAGGAAACCCCGGGCCGGACCCTGGATGAAATCCGCCTGCAAATCCTACAAGCCATGGGGGATGAAAAAAAAGCCTTCGACCGGCTTTACGAGCGGGCCTTACGGCTGGCCCAGGCCTCCGCCGGTCCCGAAGAAGGCCGGGCCGACCGGGATATATTCTTGGAAGGCCGGCGTAATTTGCTGGAATACCCGGAATTTTCCGAAACCGAGGCCATGCGGGCCCTCTTCACCGCCTTCGAGGACAAACGCCGCCTCATGAACCTTCTGAACGAGGTGGCCCAAGCCGGCCAAGTGCGCATTGTCCTGGGACGCGAGGCCGCGGCCGCGGCCTTAAGCGGTCTGGCCCTGGTGGCCTCGCCCTACACCCGGGGGGACAGGACCGTGGGAGCCCTGGGCATCATCGGCCCCCAGCGGCTGGATTATTCCGAAGTCGTGCCGGTGGTGGACTACGCCGCCCGGGTGGTCAGCGGTATTTTGGAAAACAGTTGACCGCCCCTCTTGAAAAAGCCCCGCCCGGAACTTAAGTTTTTTATTGTTTGGAGGCCGGTCCCGAATTTTCCAGTTTTTTCCGCTTGGAGGCCCTCCCGAACTTAAAGTTTTCCATTGCTTGGAGAACAGGGCGCCTGGAAGCCTAGCCAGACGACTTGAACGGAGCCCAGATGACCGAGGAAGAAAAAATAAGCTCCGGGGAAGAGACGGAGACCGAGGTCCAGGGGACCCCGGCCGACGAGGAAAAGGACTGGGCCGAAGAAGCCCGGAAATTCCAGGATCTCTACCTGCGCTGCGCGGCGGAAACCGAAAACATGCGCCGGCGCTTCCAGAAGGAGCGGGAGGAGATAAGCCGCTTCGCCGGGGAGTCGATCATCCGGAACGTGTTGCCGGCCTTGGACAATCTCGGCCTGGCCCTGGGCTATGTGCGCCCCGAGGCGCCGGCCGAGGCTTTGAACCTGGCCGAGGGCGTCCGCCTGACCTTGAAAGGCCTTATGGACGTGCTGAAGGAAAACGGCCTCCGGACCGTGTCGGCGGAACGGGGCCAGGTCTTCGACCCCAACCTTCACGAGGCCATAGGTCAACAGCCGGAGACGGAACTGCCGCCCGGGACCATCAGCCGGGAAGTCCAGGCGGGCTACGCGCTTTACGAGCGCCTGATCCGCCCGGCCAAGGTTTTCGTGGCCACGGCCGCGCCCGAGGCGGAGCAGCCGGCCGCCTGATTCGCGGCCTCGCCTTTATAAAAAAATACATCCTGCGGAGGGAAACCATATGTCAAAAATCATCGGCATCGACCTGGGCACCACCAACTCCTGCGTGGCCATCATGGAGGGCGGCGACCCCAAAGTCATCACCAACACCGAGGGCAACCGCACCACCCCGTCCATCGTGGCCTTCACGGATTCCGGGGAAAGGCTGATCGGACAGGTGGCCAAGCGTCAGGCCATCACCAACCCCGAGGCCACCATTTTCGCGGTCAAGCGCCTCATCGGCCGCAAATACGACTCCCCCGAGGTCAAGCGGGACCTGAACATAGTGCCCTATAAAATCATCAAGGCCGACAATGACGACGCGGCCGTGGAAGCCAGGGGCAAGGCCTACAGCCCGGCCGAAATCTCGGCCATGGTGCTGACCAAGATGAAGCAGACCGCCGAAAACTACCTGGGCGAAACCGTCACCGACGCGGTCATCACCGTGCCGGCCTATTTCAACGATTCCCAGCGCCAGGCCACCAAGGACGCCGGCCGCATCGCCGGCTTGAACGTCCTGCGCATCATCAACGAACCCACGGCCGCGGCCCTGGCCTACGGCCTGGACAAGAAGGTGGACCAGAAGATAGCCGTCTTCGACCTGGGCGGCGGCACCTTCGACATCTCCATCCTGGAAATCGGCGACGGCGTCTTCGAAGTGAAAAGCACCAACGGCGACACCTTCCTGGGCGGCGAGGATTTCGACCTCCGGGTCATCGACTGGCTGGCCGATGAATTCAAGAAGGAATCGGGCCTGGACCTGCGGGGCGACAAAATGGCCCTCCAGCGCCTCAAGGAGGCGGCCGAGCGGGCCAAGATGGAACTTTCCACGGCCATGGAGAGCGACGTCAACCTGCCCTTCATCACGGCCGACGCCTCCGGCCCCAAGCATCTCAACATCAAGCTGACCCGCTCGAAACTGGAAGCCCTGGTGGACGACCTGGTGGGCAAGGTGGTCGAACCCTGCCAGACCGCCCTGAAGGACGCGGGGCTCTCGGCCAAGGACATCAACGAGGTCATCCTGGTCGGCGGCATGACCCGGATGCCCAAGGTCCAGGAGATGGTCAAGCGCATCTTCGGCCAGGACCCCCACAAGGGCGTCAACCCCGACGAAGTGGTGGCCGTGGGCGCGGCCATCCAGGGCGGCGTGCTCAAGGGCGAGGTGAAGGACGTCCTGCTCCTGGACGTCACCCCCCTCTCCCTGGGCATTGAAACGCTCGGCGGAGTCTTCACCAAGCTCATAGACAAGAACACCACCATCCCCACCCGCCGCAGCCAGGTCTTCTCCACGGCCGCCGACAACCAGCCGGCCGTGTCCATCCACGTTCTCCAGGGGGAACGGGAGATGGTCAGCGGCAACAAGACCCTGGGCCGTTTCGAACTGGTGGGCATTCCCCCGGCCCCCCGCGGGGTGCCCCAGATCGAGGTGGGCTTCGACATCGACGCCAACGGCATAGTCCACGTCTCGGCCAAGGACCTGGGCACGGGCAAGGAACAGTCCATCCAGATAACCGCTTCCAGCGGCTTGAGTGAAGAGGAGATCCAGCAGCTTATAAAGGACGCCGAAATCCACGCCGCGGAGGACAAGGCCCGCCGGGAGCTGGTGGAACTCAAGAATCACGCCGACCATTTGATCTACAGCACGGAAAAAAGCCTGGCCGACTTGGGCGACAAAGTCGACGGCGCCACCCGGGCCGAAGTGGAAAGCGCGGTGGCCGATTTGCGCGGCATCCTGGACCAGGGCGACAAGACGACCATCGAGGCCAAAATGAAGTCCCTCACCACCCTCAGCCACAAGCTGGCCGAGAAAATGTATGCCCAGGCCTCCAGCCAGCAGGCCGACAGCGGCGGGCCGGACCAGAACGCGGGCCGTCAGGCCCAGGACGACAATGTGGTGGATGCGGACTTTGAAGAGGTCAAATAAGGGGGGGCTGATTAATGGTCTTTTTGTCCTCTGGAGGCGAAAGGAAAGCCCGCACTACAGGTTCGTCGGCCAGAAAGGCCCGGGCGGCCCGGGCGCGGTGGGAAACGGCGTTCTTTTGAGCCGGGCTCATCTGGGCCAGGGTCAGGGCCGAGCCTTGGGGCCGGAAAACGGGGTCGTAACCGAAACCGCCCCGGCCGGCCGGGGCCCGGGTCAGGCGGCCGTCCAAACGGCCGCGCCATAAAAGATGCCGGCCGTCCGGACGAACCAGGGCCAGCACCGTTATGAAGAAGGCCCGCCGGTCCCGGCGGGTCCGCATCAGCCGCAGAATTAGCCGGCAACGCTCCCCGTCGGTCAGCCCTTCGCCCCCGAAGCGGGCCGAATAGACGCCGGGCGCCCCGCCCAGGGCCGGCACGGCCAGCCCGGAATCATCGGCCAGGGCGACCAGGCCGGTAGCCTCGGCGTAGGCCCGGGCCTTGAGGAGGGCGTTGGCGGCCAAGGTGCGGCCGGTCTCCTCGGGCTCGGGGATTAAGCGCCCGTTCCG
The DNA here is from genome assembly GCA_031286085.1 of Candidatus Adiutrix sp. GTDB lineage: Bacteria > Desulfobacterota > Desulfarculia > Adiutricales > Adiutricaceae > Adiutrix. The sequence continues at coordinate 6,976 of JAITUX010000231.1, forward strand.
GGCTTCCCACTCAGCCAAGGCCAGGGTTCCGGCCAGACCGGAGGTCAAGGCGGCCAGTTCCCCGGCCTTGTGCGGATTCTTGGTGGCGATGAGGACCGGCGCGGCGCCCTCGGATTCAACCAGGGCCGGCCGTCGGGAGGCCGCCGCAATCGCATTGGTCACAGGCTCTCCCCTGATTAGTGAAGGCCCTAACGCCCCGGCGGCTAACGGCGGCGTCCGCCGGAAGAGCCTCCGCCCCGGCGGCGCTCATAATCCTGCAGGTATTCCAGGAGGCGGCGGTCCAACTCCTCCTGGGGCATACGGTTGTAGTCCGGTCCGGCGGGCTGGGCCCAGCCTTCGCCGTATTCCCCATCCAGGCCGACGCTCACCACGCTGCGGCCCCGGCCCTCCTCGCCCACCTTGAAGACGAAGGAACGGCCGCTCATGGCCATCACGTCGTCCTCCTCCCCATCGTCCGCCACGTTCCGGCGCACCACCCCCGGGGGCACCTCGAAGCGGCCGGTTTCCTTGTCGGCCAGGAAGGCCTGCATGAATTCTATGAAAATGGGCGCGGCGCTGCGCCCGCCCTGCTCGCCGGCGCCCAGGTTGAGCCGCAGGTCCCGCCCCACCCAGACCCCGCAGGTGTATTCCGGGGTGAAGCCGATGAACAGGGTGTCGGCCTGGCTGCTGGTGGTGCCGGTCTTGCCGCCCAGGGGAATGTCTTTCAGGGCCGCGCCCACCCGGGCGGCCGTGCCCTGGTGGGCCACGCCCACCAGCATGTCCAGCATGATATAGGCGGTCTGGGGCGAAACGGCCCGGGTCAGCCAGGGCTCAAACTGGTGCAGAACCCGGCCGTGGCGGTCCTCCACCCGGTTGATGAACAGGGGCCAGGCCCAGGAGCCCTGGTTGGGGAAGGTGGAATAGGCCTGGACGAGTTCCAGGAGGGTGACCTCGGAAGCCCCCAGGGCCAGGGGCAGGCCGTTGAACAGGGGCGAGGAGATGCCCATGCGCCGGGCGTATTCTATGACCACCTTGGGGGTGATGGTGGCGCAGACCTTGACCGCGACCACGTTGATGGAGGCTTTGAGGGCGTCGTAAAGAGTCACCGGGCCGCTGTAGCGGCCGCTGTAGTTCTTGGGCTGCCAGGGGGGCTGGCCGGGCTGGGGATAGCTGACGGGAGTGTCCCAGACGACGGAAGCTTCCGTGAAGCCGTTGTCGATGGCCGCCGTATAGACGATGGGCTTGAAGGAACTGCCCGGCTGGCGGCGGGCCTGGATGGCCCGGTTGAACTGGCTCTGGCCGAAATCGCGCCCGCCGACAACCGCCAGCACCCGGCCGGTGCGGTTCTCCATGAGCACCAGGGCGCCCTGGAGGTCAGGCGGCGGGGCCGGGGCCAGGCGCCACAGGCCGCTCTCCGGGTCGCGGCCCACCAGGCGCACCATGACCAGGTCGTCGGGTCCGAAGTACCGGTCCAGGCGCTGCCCGCCCAGTATCCAATCCAGTTCCGCCTTGGGCAGGAAACCCTTTTCCGCGCCCAGGATCATTGAGAGGCCAGGCCCGGAGGGGGCGCCGGCCGCCTCCACCCCGGTGACCAGGGCGGCCATTTCCTGCCCGATGAGGGGCGGGGTGGCCTTCAGGCGTTCCCGCTGCTGGCGGCTGAATTCCAGCATCTGGGCCTGGTTGAGGCGGGCCACCTTGGGCGACATGGACTGCCGCCGGGCCAGGGCGTCAAGGCCGTTGCGCAGGGCCTGGGCGGCCTGGGCCTGGGCCTTCAGGTCCAGGGTGGCATAGACTTTGTAGCCGCCGGTCAAAAACTCCTCCTCGCCCAAGAGGTCAATGGCCTGGCGGCGCACCACCTCCGTGAACTGGGGGGAAACCTCCCGGAAATAATTGGGCCGGGACTGGATGAAATCTATGTTGGCGACCACGGCCGCGTCGTGTTCCGCCTGGTTTATGAAGCCCACGTTGAGCATTTCCTGCAAAACATAGCGCTGGCGCTCGCGGCTCCGCTCCGTCCTCAGGTGGGCGGCCAGCCGGCCGGGGGCCTGGGCCAGGCCGGCCAGAAGCGCGGCCTCGGCCAGGGTCACCTCGTCAAGGTCCTTGCCGAAATAAAGCTGGGCCGCCGAGGCCACCCCGTAGGCCCCCCGCCCCAGATAGATGCGGTTGAGATATAGCTCCAGGATCTCGTCCTTGCGCATGGCCCGCTCCACCCGCCAAGCCAGCACGATTTCCCTGAGTTTGCGGTCGTAGGTCTTTTCGTTGGTCAAGAAGAAGGTGCGGATCATCTGCTGGGTGATGGTGGAAGCGCCCTGGACCGGTTGGCCGGCCTGGAGGTTGGCCAGGAAGGCCCGCACCAGGCCCTTGAGGTCCACGCCCTGGTGCTGATAGAAATTGGAATCCTCCGCCGCCAGAAAGGCGCTTATGATGACGACGGGAATTTTCTCCAGGGGTACCGGCAGACGGTGTTCGCGATACAGCTCCGCCAGGAGGACCCCGTCCTCGGTGTAGATGTAGCTTACCGTGGGCTGGTCCAGGTCTTTCAGGTTCCCGAGGGGCACATTGGCCATTTCGGAGCTGTAGGAATTAAGTATGACCAGGACGATGGCCAGGGGCCAGAAAACCAGGGGGGCCAGGAATAACAGGAAACTCAATTCCAGGGGCACCCAGGCCTGGGGATGCCGCCAGGGCTTGGGCTTCCCGCGCCGGGCCGGGCGGACGGGACGAACCGGCCGGGCGGCCGTTTCCCCTTCCGGAGACGGAAAAGAATCGGCCTCGCCGCTCTCGGACTCGGCCGGCGGGAAAGGGATCGAACGCGGCGGCCCTGTCTCTTCCAGATGATTCTCAGCCACTAAATCCACCTGAATAAATCAAATTGCGGCCCCGAATCAAAAATGACCGCGCCCGCTCTTGATGAGGCCGGCCGCGTTGGAATTGGGATACCGCCCCAACAGACGGTCCAGGGCCGCCATGGCC
>JAITUX010000264.1 GCA_031286085.1 Candidatus Adiutrix sp.
GCCGCCACCAGCACGGCGGTCAAGCTGGCCCTGGCCGAATTGGGGCCCAACGACAAGCTAATCAAGCCCGCCCCGCACCGACCCAAGTCCAAGGCCAAGGCCAAGCGTCAAAAAGCCTCCAAGAAGTGAAAAAAACCAGCCGTCCCCGGCGCCCGGAGCCGCCTTCCGGCCGGGCGCCCCGGCGCGGCCCGCGCCCGGCCGCCCGGCTTAAACCCCCTCCGGCCGAGCGGCCGGAAAAGCCGCTTAAAATTTCCCCCTTGGCCGGCCGTTTTTTGAGCCGCATCGGCGTCCCCGAGCCCGGCCCCTTCATCCCGGACGACTTTCAAATCGAGGCGGTGGGCCTGGCGGGCCGGGAAGACGTCATCGTCTCCGCGCCCACCGGCAGCGGCAAGACCTGGATAGCCGAGCGGGCCATCGCCCAAAAGCTTTCCGACGGCGGCCGGGCCTGGTACGCCTCGCCCCTCAAGGCCCTGTCCAACGCCAAATTCCTGGAATTCAGCCGCGTCTTCGGCGAGGCCAAGGTGGGCCTTTTGACCGGCGACCACAAGGTCAACCCCGAGGCCGACCTCATCATCGGCACCACCGAGATCCTCCGCAACCAGCTCTATGACGCCATGAGCGGCGAACAAAACCTGGCCGTTGACCTGGTGGTCCTGGACGAGGCCCATTACCTGGGCGACCTGGAGCGGGGCGTGGTCTGGGAGGAAGTGCTTATCTACCTGCCGGCCCGGGTGCGCCTCCTCCTCCTTTCGGCCACCGTGGCCAACGCCGGGGAACTGGCCGCCTGGCTGGCCGGGAACCGGGGCCGCCCGGTGCGGGTGGTGACGGGGGGCGAACGCCCCGTCCCCCTGGCCGGGCTCACCCTGTGGCCCTCGGGCGAAATGACCACCCTGGCCGAAGCGGCCCGCCGGGCCGGCGCCCGGCGCCCGGCGCCCTTCATCCGCCCCCTGCCCAACGCCGCCATACTCAGGGCCTTGAGGGAGGCGGATCTTTTGCCGGCCATCTTCTTTTTAAAGTCCCGGCTGGATTGCGATACGGCCGCCTCCCGGGGAGGCCCCCCGCCCAGGGAGGATTCGGCCCGTCTCCGGGCCAGGAACCGGCTCCTGGACGGCCATTTGGAGAAATACCCCTTCCTGGCCTCCCACCCTCATATAGGGGCCATCCGCCAGGGCGCGGTGGCCGCCCACCACGCCGGCCATCTGCCCCACTATAAAATGATGGTGGAGGAACTCATGAGCCGGGGCTGCCTGGACGCCATCTACGCCACCAGCACCGTCTCGGCCGGGGTCAATTTCCCGGCCCGCACCGTGGTCATCCGCCAGAGCGACCGTTTCGACGGCCAGGGCTTCAGCGATTTTTCCGCCACGGAATTCACCCAGATGACCGGGCGGGCCGGCCGCCGGGGCCGGGATCACATCGGGTTCATTTTGGCCGTCCCCGGCCCCCATTTGAACCTGGGCCTCCTGGCCGGCCTCCTGGGGGCCCCGCCCGACCCGGTGCGGAGCGCCCTGGCCGTCAATTTTTCCATGGCTCTGAACCTCCTGGCCGCCTACCGGCCCCCGGATATCAAAAAACTCCTGGCCGCCTCCCTGGCCGCCTTCCAGGGCGGCGGCGCCGCCCTTACGCCCGGCCCGCGGACAAGCGCCTCGCCCTCCGCCGGCCTGGAACAATCCTTCCAGGCCCACATGGAGTTTCTGGAAGGCGAAGGGCTGGTGACTTCGAGTCATGGCCTGACCTTGGACGGCCAGTGGGCCGCGGAACTGCGCCTGGATCACCCCCTGGTTTTTTATGCCGGGGTCAAGGCCGGGGCCTGGCCTTTGCGGCCGCCCCTCCTGGCCGCGGCCGTGGCCGCCCTGGTGGGGGATAAGGAATCCAACCAGCCCCTGCCCCGCTCCAAGCCGCCCCGCCGCCTCACCGAGGCCCTGACCGCCCTCCTCTTGGCCGTGGGCCCGTTAATGGACCGCCTGGAGCGGGCCGGCTTCGCCGTCCCCACCTTCAACCTCCGGCCGGCCTGGGCCGTCCTGAACTGGGCCGCCGGGGGCGATTTCGAGGCCGCCGTGGCCATCTTGGGCCTGGGGCCGGGCGATCTGGCCATGCTGGCGCTCCGCACCGCCGACCACCTGCGCCAGTTGGCCGGCCTCACCGCCCACCCGGGCCTGGCCGAGGCCGCCAGGGAAGCCCGCTTCCGCCTTCTGCGCGAACCGGTCAGCACTCCCTTGTAAAGCCTCAAGGAAACGAAAGTCCGGCTGAGCCGAACTTTCGTTTCCTTGGCTTTACAAGCGGTTCATCCTTCTTTACCAAGGCCCCGAAAACCGGCGATGGAAAATCAAGGCGCCAACTCTTATCTCGGCCTCGGTTCAGCCGCCGCACTCCCCGCGCCGCCGGATGTCTGAGGCGAAGCCGAGTTCCGGCGGCGCTATGTTAAGCCGGGGTCCAGGGGCGGAGCCCCGGCGCGGGTGGGGTCCGGGGCAGGGGCCGCGTAGGCCCCTCCCCCGGCGGGGTCCGGGGCGGAGCCCCGGTCTTAAAAAAACCGGCTTTTTTGACAGCGCCGCATCACGGTGCTATAGTTAAGCGGCAAAGGCGGCCAAAAACCATGATAGAACTGATAAAGACCATTCCGGAGATGCGGGCTCAATCCGCCGCCTG
>JAITUX010000005.1 GCA_031286085.1 Candidatus Adiutrix sp.
CGTGAACCTCATCATAACCATGATCATGCCCATAGCCATGGAAAAGGAACTGCGCTTCGCCATCCGCGAGGGCGGCCGCACCGTGGGCGCCGGCGTCATCTCCGAAATACTGGAATGACACTGGAACACCAGAGGATCGTCAGACAGGGCCGGCCAAGGCCGCGGACAACGGGCCGGGACGGCTGAAAAGGGTGGATGATGCTGAACAACCAAAAGATACGGATTCGGCTGCGGGCCTACGACCACAAGCTCCTTGACCGCTCGGCCCAGGAAATAGTCGAGACCGCCAAAAGGACGGGAGCCCGGGTGGCCGGGCCGGTGCCCCTGCCGACCACCATCAGCCGCACCTGCGTCCTTCGGTCGCCCCATGTGGACAAAAAGTCCCGGGAGCACTTTGAAGTGCGGACGCACAAGCGCCTCCTGGACATTCTCGACCCCACCCAGCAGACTGTGGACGCCCTCATGAAGCTGGACCTTTCGGCCGGGGTAGACGTGGAGATCAAGCTGTGACGACCGCCAAAGGGCTCATCGGGAAAAAACTGGGCATGACCCGCCTCTTCCTCCGGGAAGGGGTGGCCGTGCCGGTGACGGTGATTGAGGCCGGGCCGGCCGCCGTGGTCCAGGTCAAGACCAGGGCCGCCGACGGCTACGAGGCCGTGCAGCTGGGTTTCGGGCCCAAGGATGAGAAGCACTCGTCCAAGCCCGAGCGGGGCCACGCCGCCCGGGCCGGGGCCGCCGGGTTCAAGCTGCTCCGGGAATTCAGCCTTTCCGGGGAGGCCGGGCCGGCCCCGGGCGAACAGGTGACCTTGGCCGTCTTCGCCCCCGGCGAAAAGATTTCAGTCACCGGCACCAGCAAGGGCAAGGGTTTTGCCGGGGTCATGAAGCGCCACGGCTTCCACGGCGGAAGGGCCACCCACGGCTGCCTGACCCCCCGGGGCCCCGGCTCCATCGGCTGCGCCGCCGACCCCAGCCGGGTCTTCCCCGGCCGCCGCATGGCCGGGCACGCCGGGCACCGCCGGACCACGGTCAAGAACCTGACGGTGGTTGACGTCCGGCCGGAATACGGCGTCATCCTCCTGCGCGGCGCGGTGCCGGGCCCCAACGGGGGCCTGGTGCTCCTGAAGAAGAACTGAGCCCGGGCCGGCCTCAAGGAGAGTGCGATGATAGTCAACGTGGTCAACTTGAAGAACGAGACGGTGGGTCAGGTGGACCTGCCGGACCTGATCTACAACGTGGAGCTTCGGCCCCACCTGGTCCATGAAGTGGTGACCGCCCAGCTCAATTCCCGCCGGGCCGGCACGGCCTCGACCAAGACCCGGGGCGACCTGACCTATTCCACCCGCAAGCCCTACCGCCAGAAGGGCACGGGCCGGGCCAGGGGCGGCTCCCGCCGTTCCCCCCTCTGGCGCCACGGCGGAACCATCTTCGGCCCCCACCCCCGGGATTATGCCCAGCGGCCGCCGGCCGCGGTGCGCCGCGCCGCCCTGAAGACCGTTTTGACCTCCAAGCTCAAGAGCAGCCGGCTTCTGGTCCTGGACGCCCTGGAACTGGACGGGGCCAAGACCAGGCTCATGGCCGCGGCCATCAAGGGCCTGGGCCTAAGACAGGCCCTCGTGGTCACCCCGGGCCCCGACGAGACCCTGGAACGCTCGGCCCGGAACCTGCCGGACTGCCGCATCCTCCGGGTGGCCGGCCTGAACTGCTACGACCTTTTGAAGCACGCCAACCTGGTGATTCTTAAAGACAGCCTGCCCGGCATTGAAGCGAGGTTGATGAAATGACGAGGCCCGTCCACGAAATCATCATCCGGCCCCTGGTGACCGAAAAAGGCATGCTGGCCCGGGAGAACCACAACCAGTTCCTCTTCAAGGTCAACCCCGCCGCCACCAAGCCGGAGATAGCCCGGGCGGTGGAGAAGGCCTTTTCGGTCAAGGTCGTCGAGGTCCGGACGGTCAACGTCCTGGGCAAGAAGAAGCGCCGGGGCCGCCTGGTCGGCCGGCGGCCGGACTGGAAGAAGGCCATAGTCCGCCTGGCGGCCGGCGACAACATCAAGTATTTTGAAAGCACTTAAAGTCCAAGGAAGGTATTTAGTTCCATGGCCATCAAGGAAGTGAAGCCGACCTCGCCCGGCCGGCGGACCCAGACCTATTCCACCTTCGAGGAGCTCACCCGGGCCACCCCGGAAAAGAGCCTCCTGGCGCCTTTGCCCGGGACCGGCGGCCGCAACAACCTGGGCCGCATCACGACCCGCTTCCGCGGCGGCGGCCACAAGCGGCGCTACCGCCTCATCGACTTCAAGCGCAACAAGGACGGCATCCCGGCCAAGGTCTTTTCCATTGAATACGACCCCAACCGGGGGGCGCGCATCGCCCTCTTGCACTACGTGGACGGCGAGAAGCGGTATATCCTGGCCCCCCAGAACCTCAAGGCGGGCGACAGCGTGGTCTCCGGGGAGACGGCCGACATAAAGCCGGGCAACGCCATGAGCCTCAAGGTGGTGCCCCTGGGCAGCCTGGTGCACAACGTGGAGATGAAGCCCGGCAAGGGCGGGCAGCTGGCCCGGGGGGCCGGGACCTACGCCCAGGTCATGGCCAAGGAAGGGGCCTACACCCTCCTTAAACTGCCCTCCGGGGAGACGCGGAAGGTCTTGTCCGCCTGCAAGGCCACCATCGGCCAGCTGGGCAACGCCGACCACAACAGCCTCTCCCTGGGCAAGGCCGGCCGGAGCCGCTGGCTGGGCCGCCGGCCCCATGTGCGGGGCGTGGCCATGAACCCGGTCGATCACCCCTTGGGCGGCGGCGAGGGCCGCAGCTCGGGCGGGCGTCACCCGGTCTCGCCCTGGGGCCTGCCGGCCAAGGGTTTCAAGACCCGCAAGAAGAGCAAACCTTCCGACAAGTTCATTGTCAAGCGCCGCGGCAGCAAGTAGGCGGCGGCTTCGAGAGGAGAGGCGAAAATGCCCCGCAGCGTGAAAAAGGGCCCCTTCGTGGACGACCATGTCCTGGCCAAGGTCACGGCCGCCGCCCAGGCCGGCGACCGCCGGGTGATAAAAACCTGGAGCCGGCGTTCCACCATCACCCCGGACATGGTCGGCCTGACCTTCGCCGTCCATAACGGCAAGAAATTCGTGCCGGTCTTCGTGACGGAGAACATGGTCGGGCACAAGCTGGGCGAATTTTCACCCACCCGCACTTTTTACAGCCACGCGGCCGACAAGAAGGCCAAAAAAGTCGTCAAGAAATAAAGGGTGTCCCGATGGCCAAATTACCGGAAAAAGGCGAAGGCCTGGCCAAATACAAGGAGGGGGAGCGTCCCCGCGACGAAGCCGTGGCCGTGGGCCGCTTCATCCGCGTGCCGCCCTCCAAGGTCCGCATCATGGCCCGCAACATCATGGGCCGGCCGGTGGGCCAGGCCGTCAACACCTTGACCTTCAGCCCGAACAAGACGGCCCAGGTGCTTCTGAAGGTGCTGAACTCCGCGGTGGCCAACGCCCAGACCAGCCGGCGCAGCGCCATAGGCGACATAGACGCCCTGGTCGTTTACCGGGTCTACGTGGACCAGGGGCCCAGCCTCAAGCGCTGGCATCCGCGCAGCCAGGGGCGGGCCAACGCCATATTGAAGCGCACCAGCCACATAACCGTGGTGGTCAAGGAAGCGGCCCGCCGCTAAGGGCGGGCGGACAAGTCAAACCGGGGGCCGCCGCCAGGGCCGGCCGCCAACGAAGGCCTAGCCCCGGCCGGCGGAAAGGGGCGCAACGGGAGGACAGGTTTTGGGCCAGAAAACTCACCCCACAGGTTTCCGTCTGGGCGTCATAAAGACGTGGAGTTCCCGCTGGTACGCCGGCCGCGATTTCGGCCAGCAGGTGGTGGAGGACCGCAGGATACGCGCCTTTGTCAAGAAGAAGCTGGAAGCCGCGGGGATCTCGCAGGTGGAAATCGAGCGGGCGGCCGCCAAGATCAAGCTGCGCATCCACACCGCCCGCCCCGGCATAGTCATCGGCAAGAAGGGCGCGGATATCGAGATCCTGCGCAAGGAGGTCGAAAGGCTGGTCAGCCGCGAGGTCGTTATCCATAGCGAGAACGGCCCCGAGAGGAAACCCCTTAAGCGGGAGGTTTTCATCGACATCCAGGAAGTCCGCAAGCCGGAGATCGCGGCCCAGCTGGTGGCCGAGGCCGTGGCCCAGCAGCTGCAGCGCCGGGTGGCCTTCCGCCGGGCCATGAAGAAATCCATCTCCCTGGCCTTGAAGTTCGGCGCCCTGGGCGTCAAGATCCACTGCGCCGGCCGCCTGGGCGGGGCGGAAATGGCCCGCCGGGAATGGTACCGCGAGGGCCGGGTGCCTCTCCACACCCTCCGGGCCGACGTGGATTACGGCTTTGCCGAGGCCCGGACCACCTACGGGGTCATCGGCGTCAAGACCTGGATCTTCAAGGGCGAGATCCTGGACGCCAACACCCCGGAGGCCTTTTAGGCTTTACGAGCCGCCCTTGTCACCCACGCGCCCTGGCGGCGGCGGCGAGGCCGCCGGCCAACAGGCAGGAGCCGGATAAATGCTGTCCCCCAAAAGAACCAAGTACCGCAAGACGCAGAAGGGCCGCCGCGGCGGGCCCGCCAAGGGCGGAGCCCGGCTGGACTTCGGCCAGTTCGGCCTCCAGGCCCTCTCCCGGGGTTACATGACCGCCCAGCAGATCGAGGCGGCCCGTATCGCCATCAACCGCCACATCAAAAGGGGGGGCCAGGTCTGGATACGGGTCTTCCCCGACAAGCCGGTGTGCAAGAAGCCGGCCGAAACCCGCATGGGCAAGGGCAAGGGCGCGCCCGAGGGCTGGGTGGCGGTCGTCCGGCCGGGGCGGGTGATCTTCGAGCTGGACGGGGTCCAGGAGCCGGTGGCCCGCGAAGCCGTCCGCCTGGCGGCCAACAAGCTGCCCTTTTTGAGCCGATTCATCCTGCGGGGGGAGATATTGTGAAAAAGAAGGATTTGCGGGAGCTGCGGGACCTTTCGCCCGAGGAACTGGCCCGGCGGGAAGTGGAACTCCGCGAGGAGCTGTTCGTGCTCATGATGCGGCGGGGCGCCAGCCAGCTGGAGAACCCCAAGCGGCTCTGGGCCATCAGGAAGGACGTGGCCCGCATTTTGACCGTCCTGGGGGAAAAAAACAAAGGCGCCGCCGCGGCCGCGCCGAGTGAGGTCTGAACGTGGAAGAGACCAGACGCTTAAACAAGGTCATGACCGGGGTGGTGGTTTCCGACAAGATGGACAAGACCGTGGTGGTCCTGGTCAACCGGCTGATCAAGCATCCCGTTTACAAGAAATACATCCGCCGCCGGGCCAAGTTCATGGCCCACGACGAGCAGAACAGCGCCCGCATGGGCGACACGGTGGAAATCATTGAATCCAGGCCCCTGTCCCGCTTCAAGCGCTGGCGCCTGACCCGCATACTGGAGCGCCGCGCCTAAAGGCTGGCCTTAAGATAGGGAGTTTTGAACCATGATCCAGCCGGAAACCAGATTGACCGTGGCCGACAATTCGGGCGCCAAGCAGCTTTACTGCATCAAGGTGCTGGGCGGCAGCCGCCGCCGCTACGCCTCCCTGGGCGACATCATAGTGGTCTCGGTCAAGGAGGCCCTGCCCGGCTCCAAGGTCAAGAAGGGCGACGTGATGAAGGCCGTGGTGGTGCGCTGCGCCAAGGAAGTGGGCCGGGTTGACGGTTCCTACATAAAGTTCGACGACAATTCCGCCGTCCTCATCAACAACGCCCGCGAACCCATCGGCACCCGCATTTTCGGCCCCGTGGCCCGGGAGCTTCGGGCCAAGCGCTTCATGAAGATCATCTCCCTGGCCCCGGAAGTCATCTGAAGGCCATAAGGGACAAGGTGTTTTGAAATGACCGTCAAGTGCAAGATCAGGAAGGACGACCGCGTCGAGGTGCTCACCGGCCGCAGCCGGGGCAAGATAGGCAAGGTCAAGAAAGTCATGGCCGAGAAGAACCGGGTGCGGGTTCTGGTCGAGGGCGTCAACATGGTGGTCCGCCACTCCAAGGCCTCGGCCCCCGGGGCCCCGAGCGGCAAGATCGAGAAAGAGGCCCCCTTGCCCGTCTCCAACGTGGCCCTCCTGTGCCCCAAGTGCCATGAGGCCACCCGGGTCGGCCACGCCTTCGCGCCGCCGGCCGTGGGTTCGGGCAAGCCCCGCAAGGTGCGGGTCTGCCGGAAGTGCAAGGAACACATAGACTGAACGCCGGCGTCCGGCGGGGTCCCCCAGGGGGCCCTGCCGGACGCCGGCCCGATTACGGCCTTAAAGCTCATCGGCCGGGCCGAAGGAGCGCCCGCCACAGGCGGGCGGCGCGGGAGTTGAAACGATGCCCAGGATGAAAGACTTCTACCAGAAGACCGTGACGCCCAAGCTGATCCGCGAGTTCGGCTACAAGAACCCCAACCAGGTGCCCAAGCTGGTCAAGGTCACCTTGAACATGGGCCTGGGCGAGGCCATCCAGAACGCCAAGATCCTGGACGCCGCCGCCGCGGAACTGGCGGCCATCAGCGGCCAGAAGGCCGTCATCACCAAGGCCCGCCGCTCCATCGCCGCCTTCAAGCTGCGCGAGGGCATGCCCATCGGGGTGACCGTGACCTTGCGGCGGGACAAGATGTTCTTCTTCCTGGACAAGCTCATCAACATCGTCCTGCCCCGGGTTCGCGACTTCCGGGGCGTTTCGCCCAAGGCCTTCGACGGGCGGGGCAACTACACCCTGGGCATCAAGGAACACATCATCTTCCCCGAGATCGACTATGACAAGATAGACAAGATCAAGGGCCTGAACATCAGCATAGTGACCTCGGCCCGGACGGACGAGGAAGCCCGTTTTCTCCTGAGCGAACTGGGCATGCCCTTCCGCAAGGGCGGGCCGGCGAATTAGGGGGAAGCCCCCGGCTTCGCCCCGCGGAGCCAGGGGCCTTTCGCCCGCAGCGTAAATTGCCATGAGGGGAGTTTAGCCAATGGCCAAGAAATCCATGATGATCAGGGCCGGCCGGCCGGCCAAGTTCGGGGTCCGGCACTACAGCCGCTGCCCCCTCTGCGGCCGCCCGCGGGCCTATATCCGCAAATACAACCTGTGCCGCATCTGTTTCCGCAGCCTGGCCCTGTCCGGGGAGATACCCGGCGTCATCAAGGCCAGCTGGTGAGAGGCCAAAACCCATGAGCATGACCGATCCCATCGCCGACCTCCTGACCAGGATCCGCAACGCTCTCATAGCCCGCCACGACCGGGTGGACGTGCCGGCCTCCCGGATCAAGGTGGCCATAGTCCGCATACTCAAGGACGAGGGCTTCATAAAGAATTTCAAGGTCTCCAAGGACAACCGTCAGGGCCTGATCCGGGTTTTCCTGAAATACGCGGAACACAACGTCCCGGTCATCAACGGCCTGGAGAGGGTCTCCAAGCCCGGCCGCCGCGTCTATCAGCGGGCGGCCGACCTGGAGCCGGTGCTTTCCGGCCTGGGCGTGGCCATCCTGTCCACCTCCTCCGGGGTCATGACCGACAAGGAGGCCCGGCGCCAGAACCTCGGCGGCGAGACGCTCTGCCAGATCTGGTGAGCCTCTGGGGCCTTACATTAAGGCGGGAGAAGCGAACAATGTCCAGAATCGGTAAAATGCCCATAGCCCTGCCCAAGGGCGTCAAGGTGGAGTGGGAGGCCCCGCTCCTCAAGGTCACCGGCGGCAAGACCGTCCTGAGCCGCCGCCTCCATCCTTCCATAAAGGTGGAACTGGCCGGGGAGACCGTCAAGGTGCTGCCGGCGGATGAAAAGAGCGAGTCCGGCCGGGCCCTGTGGGGCCTGAGCCGGACCCTGGTCAACAACATGGTGGTCGGCGTCTCGGCCGGGTTCACCAAGGTGCTGGAAATGACCGGGGTCGGCTGGCGGGCCGAGGCCGAGGGGCAGACCCTGAAGCTGGCCCTGGGCTTCTCCCACCCGGTGAGTTTCCCCCTGCCCCAGGGCGTAAGCGCCCAGGTGGACCCCAAGACCTACCGCATCACCCTGAAGGGGGCCGACCGGGAGGTCCTGGGCGAGACGGCGGCCAAGATCCGGGCGCTCCGCAGGCCGGAACCCTACAAGGGCAAGGGCATCCGTTACGAAGGGGAGCGCATCATCCGCAAAGTCGGCAAGGCCGGCGGCAAGTGAGCCGTAAGGGCCGGCCGGGTTTTTAAAATGGCGGCCAACAAAATTATTTAAAGACCCTTTCGAGGTGTTTATGACCAAGACCAATCCCCGCCAGTCGTCCCGCCGCCAGAGGCAGGCCCGGGTGCGCCGCAAGGTGCGCGGCACGGCCGAGCGGCCCCGCCTCTCCGTCTTTCGTTCCTCCGGGCACATTTACGCCCAGGTGATCAACGACGACCAGGGCGTCACCCTGGCCGCCGCCTCCACCTTAAGCCCGGATCTGCGGGCCGAGGTCAAGGGCCTCAAGAAGATGGAGGCCGCCAAGGCCGTGGGCCGCGCCATAGCCCAGGCGGCCAAGACCCGCGGCTGCCTGAAGGTGGTCTTCGACCGCAACGGTTTTCTATATCACGGCCGGATCAAGGCCCTGTCCGAGGGGGCCCGGGAGGGCGGTCTGGACTTTTAGCGGAATAAGGCTGACGGAACGTCAAGCTTATTCCGCGCACATAACACAAGGCTTGGAGGATACGAGTGTACCGGGCGGAAGCGGAAGAACAGAGTTTAATAGACAAGGTGGTCCACATCAACCGGGTGGCCAAGGTGGTCAAGGGCGGTCGCCGTTTCTCCTTCTCCGCCATCGTGGTGGTGGGCGACGGCCGGGGCCGGGTCGGCTTCGGCCTGGGCAAGGCCAACGAGGTGCCCGAGGCCATCCGCAAGGGCTTCGAGCAGGCCAAGAAGGCCATGTTCAAGGTTGACCTGGCCGGGACCACCGTGCCCCACCAGATGGTGGGGCATACCGGCGCCGGCTCGGTGCTGCTCAAGCCGGCGGCCAAGGGCACCGGCGTCATCGCCGGCGGGGCCGTCCGGGCGGTGGTGGAAGCCGCGGGGGTGGAAGACATCCTGAGCAAGGTCCTGGGCTCCAACAATCCCCACAACGTGGTCCGGGCCACCATCGCCGCGCTCAAGAAGATGCGCCGGGCCCAGACCGTGGCCCAGGAACGCGGCATACCGGCCGAGCGGCTCCGGGTGTGAGCCGGGCGGCGGAACGGCATTAAAAAAGGCGGGCACAGCATGGAACTTAAAATAACCCAGATCCGGTCCCTCATCAGCCGGAAGCCCAAGCATCGCCGCACGGTGAAGGCCCTGGGCCTCAAGCGCATCGGCCACACGGTGACCCAGAGGGACACCCCGGCCATCCGGGGCATGATCAAGAGCGTCTCCTATCTGGTCAAGGTCGAGGAATAGACATGGATCTCTCAAGTCTCAGCCCCCCCCCGGGCTCGAAGAAGAAGGCCCGGCGCATCGGCCGGGGCGAGGGCTCCGGCTGGGGCAAAACCTCCGGCCGGGGGCACAAGGGCCAGAAGGCCCGCAGCGGCGGCGGCGTGAGCCCCGGCTTCGAAGGCGGCCAGATGCCCCTCCAGCGCCGCCTGCCCAAGCGCGGCTTCACCAATATTTTCAAGAAGACCTACGCCCTGGTCAACCTGGGCGCCTTGAAGCCCTTCGCGGCCGGCAGCACCGTTGACGCCC
>JAITUX010000024.1 GCA_031286085.1 Candidatus Adiutrix sp.
GAGGCGGAGGGCTGCCGGACCACGGGCGACCTTCTGGCCCTAAGCCCCCGCGCCTACCAGGACCGCCGCCGGAGACTGCGGGTGGCCGAACTGGTCCCCGGCCAGGCGGCCCTGGTGGCCGGGACCGTGGTCCAATCCCGGCCGGGCCTTTCCCGGGGCCGCCGCTACCTGGACGCGGTGCTGGCGGATGAAGAGGGCGGGGAACTGCGGCTCTTGTGGTTCAACCGCCCGTCCTACCTTCACCTTTCCCGGGGCCGCCGCCTGGAGGTCTTCGGCCTGGTCCGTCCGGGCGACCCCCTGGAGATGGTCCACCCGGATTTGGAGTTCCCCGAAGAAACCGAGGCGCCGGAGACGGCCTTCGGCCGGCTGCGGCCGGTCTATCCCCCCTTGGGCGGCCTGTCGCCCGGCCTGGTCCGGAAATTGATGGCCCAGGTCCTGGACCTTCTGGCCCAGGCCCCGCCCCTTTTGCCCCCGGCTTGGCTGGCGGAAAGGGATATGGACGACCCGGCGGCCGAACTGGCCCTGCTCCACGCCCCGCCCCCTGATTTTCAAGGACCGCCGCCCAAGCCGGAAGAGACCAGGGCTCACCGCCGGCTGGCCCTCTTTGAGCTTCTCTTCTGGCGCCTCCTGATTCTCCAGGCCCGGCCCGCGGACCAGGACGGGCCGCCCCGTCCAGGTCTGGCCCGGGGCCAAGCGGCCCTCACGGCCTTCTGGCAAAAACTGCCCTTTGCCCCCAGCCCGGAACAGGGCCGGGTCGCCGGGGAGATCGTGGCCGACCTTTCGGCCCCCCGGCCCATGTCCCGCCTGCTCCAGGGGGAAGTGGGCGGCGGCAAGACCGCCGTGGCCGCCGCGGCCCTGTTCTTCAGCCTGGGACGGGGCGGCCAGGCCGCCCTCATGGCCCCCACCGAAGTCCTGGCCCGCCAGCATTTCGAGTTCCTGGAGGAACCGGCCGCGGCCCTGGGCTGGGAGACTGTCCTTATCTGCGGCGGCCAAAGCCCCCGGGAACTTAAAGCCGCCCGCGAGTCCCTGGCCGAGGGCCGGGCCCGCCTGGCCGTGGGTTCCCAGGCCCTCCTGGCCCCGGCCACCGTCTTTCAGGATTTGCGCCTGGCGGTCATCGACGAGCAGCACCGCTTCGGCGTGCGCCAGCGCCTGGCCCTGCGGCGGAAAAACGCCCGGGTGGACCTCCTGGCCCTCTCGGCCACGCCCATACCCCGCAGCCTGGCCCTGATGCTTTACGGGGATATGGAGTCCAGCCGCCTGGCGGGGCTGCTCCCCGGCCGCCGGCCGGCCGAAACCATAATCCTTGAAGACCGCCCCGCCGCCTACCGCCGCTTCCTGGAATCCGTCCGGGCCGGCGGCCAGGGTTTCGTGGTGCTGCCCCGCGTGGAACGGGGCGAAGCCGAGACGGACGGCCCGGGGCTGGCGGACGTTCACCGGGAGTTGAGCCGCCTGGCCGGCGGGGAATTCACCCTGGGCCTCATGCACGGCCAAATGGAAACGGCGGCCCGGACCAAGGTCATGGCCGGTTTCCGCCGGGGGGAAATCCGCATCCTCGTGGCCACCACGGTCATTGAGGTCGGCGTGGACGTTCCGGCGGCCCGGACCATACTCATCGACGGGGCCGAGCGTTTCGGCCTGGCCGCCCTCCACCAGCTTCGCGGCCGGGTGGGACGGGGGGGCGAGGCGGGGCGCTGCCTGCTTCTGCCCCGAAAGCGCACCGAGGCCGGCGACCGCCGGCTGGCCGCCCTGGCCAGCCTGAACGACGGCCTGGAACTGGCCGAACTGGATTTGGAAATGCGCGGGCCCGGGGAAAGCCTGGGCCTTAAGCAGACGGGCTGGCCGGCCCTGACCTACGCCCGCCTGCCGAGGGATTTGGCCCGCCTGGCCCGGGCCCACCGCCTGGCCGCCGACATCTGGGCGCGGAGAACGGAGCCGGGCTGGCCGGAAATTTTGGACCGTTTAAGCGAACTCGGCCTGGGGCTGAATGGGATGTCCGAGGCCGGCCTCAGCGCCTGAGGCGCCTCAGGATTTTACCGGCCTCGGCGACGTAAAAACCCCGCCGGGCTTTTCAGGCCCGGCGGGGTTTTGGTTCTGGCCCGGCTTGGCTTAGAAGCTGAAGGTCAGGGTGTTCAGCCAGGTGTAGGCGTTCTCGGGATCCTTATCGGAGCCGATTTCCTTAAGGGCGTCGCCGGCCATCAGGTAGCCGAAGGTGGTGCCGAAGTGGAGGTTATCCAGAAGCTGGACCTGGAGGCCCAGGTCGGCTTCCCAACCGATTTCCTTCTTGCCGCCTTCCCTGGTCTCGTTCAAGGCCAGGTAGGCGACGGCGTAGGTCAGGGTCAGGTCGTCGGTGAAGGCGTGGGCGCCGTTCAGATCAATGCCCAGGTGGTTGGCCATCGGGGCGATTTCAGAGCCCGCCGCGCCGTTGCGTTCGTTGGCGATGGCCACCGCGTTGTTCGGGTCTCTGTTCCAAGCGTTGCCGTTGCCCCGATAGGCCACGACGAGGGGAGCGAAGCCCGAGCCCATGTCCACCGCGCCCGTGATTTTATCGCTGTCCTCCTTGTCGTCAGGCCCGGAAGCCCACCAGGCGGCCAGGTTCACGTTGCCCGGGCCGTAGTTGTAGTCGAAATCCAGGTAGGCGGCGTAACCGCTGATCTTGACGTCCTCGGCGCCGTAATACGGTTTCCAGGTGCCCCAGCCCATCTTGCCCTCGGCGTGGATGGAGAAGTCGCCGAAGCTGTGGGACACGGCCGGGTTGACGGCGTATAACTTGTAGGACGGGTTTTCCGTGCCGCCCCAGTTTCTGGGGCCGGTGGGCAGGGGATCGCTCTTATCCAAGTCCTTGCCAAGCGCCGCCATATCCTTCTGGATATGGTCGCGCTGGTAGTGGATGCCCAGGGCGCCCCCGCCGCCTTCCCAGAAGAAGGCCGGTTCCAGAACGAACAGGTCGTTGGTTTCGTCGGAGGTTTTACTCTCTCTCGTTTGAGCGCCCAGGCGAAAGCCGGCCAGCGCGAGCTGGAAGTTATCCCAGCGGTTTTTGTAGCGGGCGCCGCTCGTCGCGTCGTTCGTGTCAAAGACGCCCATGTAGGTGTCGTTTATGTCGGGCCCGTCCGGCGCCCAGCCCAGGTTGGCCAAGCCCAAGTTGGTGTAAGAGTCCTTCAGGCGGCCCAGGGAGATGGTTCCCCAGTCCTGCTTCACTTCGCCGTAGTAGTAGCGGCTCACCACGTTGCCCG
>JAITUX010000031.1 GCA_031286085.1 Candidatus Adiutrix sp.
AAGTCCACTTTCTTATGGGCCTGACGGAACAGGGCCAGGCTTTCGTCCAGCATCCGGACAAAATCCCCCGGCCGGGGTTTTATTTCCGGCAGGCGGGCGAAACGGGAGAATTCATCAACCAGTTTCTTCATCTCCTCCACCTGGCTGATGATGACCGCGGTGCATTCCTCAAAGACGGCCGCGTCCTCTTCGCCGGCCAGGCGCTGGGAAAAACGGCGGCGCAGCCGGCCGGCCGAAAGCTGGATGGGGGTCAGGGGATTTTTGACTTCGTGGGCGATGCGGCGGGCCACTTCCTGCCAGGCGGCCAGGCGCTGGGCTTTTTCGAGTTCGGTATGGTCGTCGAAAGTCAAAAGTAGGCCCAGCCTTTCCCCTCCCTCCCCGGCCAGGGGGGCCAGTTTGACCCGGAGGCTGGCGAAATCGTCCCCCAGGCTCAGGCGCAGGTGCTGTTCCACGGCCTGGAAGCCGGGCTCCCGGACCGCCAGGTCAGCCAGGGCGGCCAGGGGCGGGGGCAGGGGCCCGTTTTCCCCCTCCAAGCCCAGGATGCCGGCCGCGGCCAGGTTGAAACTGATGACCCGCCCGGACGGCGAAAGGACCACCACCCCGGTGGAGACGTTTTCCAGCACGGTCTCCACGAAGCGGCGCCGGCTGTCCAGCTCCACGTACATCTTCTTCAGGTCCCCGGTCATCTGGTTGAAGGAATTGACCAGGCCGGCGAACTCCCCTGAACGCCCCTGGGGTTCCAGCTGGAAATCCCAGTCGCCGGCGGCCACCCGGCGGGTGCCCCGGACCAAGGCCAGGACGGGGCGGGCCAGGGTCCGGGCCAGGTGCGCGCCTATCCAGATGGAGATGAAGACGGCCACGAGGGCCGTGGCGGTCAGGGCCGTCAGTTGGGTCACCCGGAAAGGTCTATGGATGTTCAAGGCGTCCTGGTAGCTCATCAGGGCGTTCCGCACGTCTTCGATCCGGGCATGGACCGGGGCCGGGGTCAGGCGGCCGAGGGCCAGGAAGGCCGGCCCGGCCGCCGCGGGGCGCGAAAGGCCCATAGCCGGGAGGGGCCAGACCAGGCGGGTCAGGTAGCCGGCCGGCGTGCTGGTGACGACGGTCCGGAAGCCGGCCTCGTCCGGCCCGGCGCGCCCGGCCCCGTCCGCGTCGCCGAACCAGGTCTCGGGCAGGGGCGGCGGGGCGGGCTCGGCCGCCATAAGCCGCCGGCCCGCCAGGTCGTAAATCTCCGCGCCGGCCAAATCCAGCCTGGCCCTAGCCCGTTCCAGGAAACCCGCCCCGTTATCCGAGGCCAGGTAGAAAGGCGCCTCGTTCAGCAGACCGCCGCCGTAGGCGGCCAGGAGCCGGTTGTCCTGGAGCAGGGCGGCCCCGGTCAAATCTATGGAATCCCGGAGGGCCGATTCTATTCTGGGGCTGAACCACAGGCCGTGGCCGCGTATCAGTTGCCGGTAGGAGTAGTAGAAGATCAGGAGCGTCGGCAAGAGGGAGAGGGCGATGAAGGCCACCACCAGCTTGGTCTGGAGGGTGCCGTAGGAGCGCTGTTCAAAGAAGACCTTGTAGAGCCCGCGCAGGATCAGCAAGAGCAGGAAGATCATCAAGGCCACCGAGGCGTTGATGGATACCAGGGCCACCAGCCCCTGGCTCCGGTTCAGGCCCGGGCCAAGGTTGATGACCTCCCGCTGCAGGAGGGTCAGGCCGGCCAGGGCCGCCGCCGCGGCCAGGGCGGCCCAAAACTCCAGGCGCCGTTTGCGCTGGCTCTGGTCCGGCGAAAGTTCCCGCTCTTCGCTCGGGCTCGGCCCGCTGTCCGGCTCTTCCAACACGTGCCTCCTTCCCCTGGAACCGCGTTTTTCACGCGCTTGAAACAAAATGAGCCCCTTGAAATCGGGCCGGGCTTTTTATCGGCTGGCTTTCGGCCGGTATTATATGTTATTATACAAAAGTTTACGGGTTTTCGCCAATTCAAGCGAACTTGGCTCCGGGGCGTTTGGCGGGCTAAAATCCCGCTTCAATCAGGCAAAACGCCAGAGGCTCCAGCCGGGTTCCCAAATGGCCGAGACAGGAGTGCGCCCCCATGTCGTCACGCCACCGCCAGAAAGTCGATCCCTACCCCATTGACGCCTTGGGCGCCGGGGAATCCTGGCGCCTGTTTTCCATCATGAGCGAATTCGTCCGGGCCTTCACGGCCATGAGCGAGGCCGGGCCCTGCGTCAGCATTTTCGGCTCGGCCCGTTCCCAGCCCGACTCCCCGGAATGCCGGATGGCCGAAGAACTGGCCGGGATCCTGGCGAAAAACGGCTTCGGGGTCATCTCCGGCGGCGGCGACGGCGTCATGGCCGCGGCCAACAAGGGGGCCACCGAAGCCGGCGGCCTGTCCATCGGCCTCAACATAGAACTGCCCCACGAGCAGCACCCCAACCCCTATGCCAACCTGGCCCTGGAATTCCATTATTTTTTCATCCGCAAAGTCGTCTTCGTCAAGTACAGCCAAGCCTACGTCATTCTGCCGGGCGGCTTCGGCACCATGGACGAACTCTTCGAGGCCCTGACCCTCATCCAGACCAGGCGCATCCGTCCCTTCCCCACCTTCCTCATGGGTTCGGCCTACTGGTCCGGGCTTACGGACTGGCTGCGGGACAAGATGCTGGCCGGAAACTTCATCTCCCCCGACGACCTGGACATCTTCGCCGTGCTGGACCAGCCCGAGGAAGTGGTGCGGGCCATTAAAAAAACCGTCATCATAAAATAGGTCCGCCCATGCGCCGCCCCCCCGGGAGTTTTACGGAAAACCCCGCTGAAGTTCCCCCGCGCTTGAATCCCCGCGCCCTTCCGGCGGCCGTCCTTTTACTGGCGGCCGCCCTGGCCGCCCTCGGCGGTTGCGCCGGCCGCCCGGCCGCCCCGGAGACGGCGGACGTCCCGGCGCCTTGGCGCGGCCCGGCGGCCAGGCTGGCCGCGCGCGGCCTGCCAGCCTCCAGCCTGGCCTCCTTTTTCAACTCTCCCGGCCTTATCTATTCCAGCGAGCCCATGGCCGCCAAGCTCAAGGAACTCCACGGCCTGATCTTCCAGGCCAAGCTCACCAGGGAACTCCAGGAAAAGCTTTTCCAACTCGGCTATGACGTGCAAATCGACGGCCGGGCCGGGCCGGACACCAAGGCCGTCATCAGCCGTTTTCAGGCCGACCAGGGCCGGCCGGCCGTCGGCGAGGTCTCCCGGGTCACCCTGGCCCAGGTCAACCGGGCCATGAGGAAAAAGGCCGGCGGGCTCCGGCCCCTGTCCGCCTATCGTCCGCCGCCGCCCGCCCCCCCGTCGCCGGCGGCCACCTACGGGCAATTCACCAATCCCCAGGCCCTAAAGGAGATCGGCGCCTTCTTCAAGGCCGACCTCGCCCTGTTCCGCGGCCTCACCCGCCGCTTCGGGGTGCCCGGCGAAGTGGCCGCGGCCATCATGTGGGTCGAGACCGGCTACGGCCGCAATTTCGGCCGGCAAAAGGCCGCCTCCATGCTGGCCTCCATGGCCGCCGCCTCCTCGAATTTTTCCCTGGTGGCCCCGGCGGTGGCCGAGCTGGGCCGGGACGGTGAAACCCTGGCCTTTCTGCGCCGGACCGCCGTCGAGCGGGGAGACTGGGCCCTGGACGAACTGGAAGCCCTCCTGCGCTACGCCGAGGCCAACGGCCTCGACCCCGCCGCCCTCCCCGGCTCAATCTACGGAGCCCTGGGCTGGGGTCAGTTCATGCCCTCCAATGTCCTCAAATATGGCGCGGACGGCGACGGCGACGGCCGGGTGGACGTCTTCAACAAGGCCGACGCCGTCCTGAGCATCGGCCGTTTTCTCCAGGCCCACGGCTGGCGCGGCCCGAACATGGGCGAGGCGGAACGCCGGGCCGTGATCATGAAATACAACCGCAGCGGCGTTTATGTCAACACCGTGCTCCAGGTGGCCGACCGCCTGGCCGGGCTCCGCTGACCTCTGATGCGAAGGCTATTGTCAATGGCCAGTGCAGCCCGCCGACCTTATGAAAAAATCCCGCCCCCGGTCTTCGACTTTCACCCCCCCACCCTCCTTTCGGACGGCGAGCTGGTGGCGGCCGAACTGGCCCGCCGGGCCAGGGTGGCCGGCTATGAAGTGCTGGGCCTGGCCGACCATGCCGATCACGGCTGCCTGGATACGGTTCTGTCGGCCGCCCGGGCTTCGGCCCTGGCCCTGGCCGGGCGCCTGGACGGCCTGACCATCCTCCCCGGCGTGGAAATAACCCATGTGCCCCCGGCCCTCCTGGGCGACCTGGTCCGCCGAGCCCGGGATTTGGGGGCCAGCCATGTGGTGGTCCACGGCGAATCGCCGGTGGAGCCCGTAGCCCCCGGCACCAACCTGGCGGCCATCGAGGCCGGGGCCGACCTCCTGGCCCATCCGGGCCTCTTGAGTGAAAAAGAGGCCGCCCTGGCCGCGGAAAAGGGGGTTTTCCTGGAACTCAGCTTCCGGGGCGGTCACGGCCTGACCAACGGCCGGGTGGCCCGGCTGGCCCGGAAATACGGCGCCGGCCTCCTGGTCAGTTCCGACGGCCATACGGTGGGCGATTACCTGACCCCGGAACTGCAGCGCCTGACGGCCCTGGGCGCCGGCCTGGACGAAGAGGAATTCGCCGGCCTCATGGCCGGGGCCGCCCGCCTGGCCGAGACCGCCCGCCGCCGCCTTCAGGCTTGAATGGAAATTTTTCGGTGGCCGACCGGGGCGGCTCGCTTGGCCGCGGCCGCCCGACACCTCCAGGCTGAAATATGAAAATTTTGGATTGGCCGACCGGGGCGGCTCGCTTGGCCGCAACCGCCCGACACCTCCAGGCTAAAATATGAAATTTTTGGATTGGCCGGCCTGGGCGGGCCGCCTGATGCTTTTGTTCAGCCGCACCTGGCGGCTTCGCGTAATCAACCAGCCGGACCCGGACGGGGGCCTGATCTTTGCCCATTGGCATGGGGACGACCTGATCCTGACGCCCACCATGCGGCACATGAAAACGGCCATCCTGGTCAGCCCCTCCCGGGACGGGGAGATGCTGAGCCGGGCGCTCACCGCCCTGGGGCACCGGCCCTACCGGGGTTCCTCGGCCCGGGGCGGGGCCGCGGGGCTTCTGGCCTTGAAACAGGCCTTGGCCGAGGGCCGCAACCCGGTCTTCGCCGCCGACGGCCCCCGCGGGCCCCGGCTGGTGGCCAAGACCGGCCCGGCCTTTCTGGCCGCCAAGACCGGCCGCCCCCTCTATCCGGCCGGGGTGGCCGTGAGCCGGGCCTATGTTTTCAGAAAATCCTGGCACCAGACCCGCCTGCCCCTGCCCGGGGCCAAGGTGGTGGTGGTTTTCGGCCCGCCCCTCTGGTTTCCGCCGGAAGCCGCCCGCTGGCCGGCCCACCACCTAAGCCGCCTGGTCGGCGCGGCCCTGGCCGATGCGGCCCTGGCCGCGGA
>JAITUX010000054.1 GCA_031286085.1 Candidatus Adiutrix sp.
GATCCCCGGGCCTACCTGGATTTGGAACTCATCGTCTCCCTGGCCAAGCGGCGGGGCGTCCTGGGGCTCCACCCGGGCTGGGGCTTCGCTTCGGAGGACGCCCGCTTCCCCCGCCTCTGCCGGGAGGCCGGTCTGGTCTTCATAGGCTCCACGGCCGAATCCATGGAACTTTTGGGCAACAAGGTCGCGGTGCGGCGCCTGGCCAAGCGCCTGGGCCTCCCGGTGGTGCCCGGCTCCGACGAGGCCGTGGACGTGTCCACGGCCCGGCGGGTGGCCGCCGAAATCGGTTTCCCCATCATGCTCAAGGCCGAAGGCGGCGGCGGCGGCAAGGGCATTATCGAGGTGTCCGACGAGGCGGCCCTGGAGGACGCCTTCTTCAGGGCCTCAACCATGGCCCTGGCCTCCTTCGGCAACCCCCGGCTCTATGTGGAAAGGTTCCTGCCCGAGGCGCGCCACATTGAAATACAGGTCGTCGCCGACCAATACGGCCGGATCTTCACTTTTGACGAACGCGACTGCACGGTGCAGCGCAACAACCAGAAACTGGTGGAAATCACCCCCTGCCCCTGGCCGGCCTTCACCGAGGAACTGCGGCGGACCCTCAAGGACTACGCCCGCCGCCTGGTGGCCGAGGTCGGCTACTATTCCCTGTGCACGGTGGAGTTCCTGGTCACCGCGGACCTTAAGCCCTATCTGATAGAGGTCAACACCCGTCTCCAGGTGGAGCACGGCATCACCGAGGCCCGTTACGGGGTGGACCTGGTGGAGGAGCAGGTGGCCATAGCCTTCGGCGCCCCCTTACGCTTCACCGAGGAGAACACCCGCCCGGTCCATACGGCCATGCAATGCCGCATCAACTGCGAAGATCCCCAGAGCGATTTCGCCCCCAACGCCGGGCACATCACCCGTTACGTCTCAACCGGCGGCCCGGGAGTGAGGCTGGATTCCAACCTCTCGGCCGGCTACGATTTCCCCCCCCACTATGATTCGGCCGGCGCCCTCCTCATAGCCTACGGCCAGGATTGGCCCAAGGTGTTGGGCATAATGAACCGGGCGCTCAGCGAATACATCGTCGGCGGCCTTAAAACCACCATCCCCTTTTTCCGCCGCCTCCTGGACACGCCCGAATTCCGCCAGGGCGAGTTCCACACCCGCTTCATCAGCCGCCGGCCCGAGATCCTGGAGTATCGCGACCTGGCCCACGAAGCCGTGCGCCTGGCCCGCCTGACCGCTGAAATATCGGTCCTCGGCCACAACCCCTTCGTGGGCCTGGGGGCCTACCGCACGGCCGACACTCCCCGGCTGCCGCGCTTCGAACTGGTTCAGCCCCCCTTAAGCGCCGAGATCCTGACCGAGCCGTCGCCCTATGTCCGGGGCGACCGTCGAGCCCTCTTGGACCAGTTGCGGGACTCGAAACAGGTCCACCTGGTGGACACCACCTGCCGGGACGTCACCCAGTCCAACAGCGGCAACCGTTTCCGCCTGGCTGAAGACGCCCTGGTGGGCCCCTACCTGGACAACTGCGGCTTCCTGGCCCTGGAGACCGGCGGCGGAGCCCACTTCCACGTGTCCCTCCTGGCCAACATGACCTATCCCTTCACCGAGGCGGCCCGCTGGAACGAATTCGCCCCCAAGACCTTGAAACAGGTCCTGGTCCGCTCCACCAACCTCCTGGGCTACCGGCCCCAGCCGGCCAACCTCATGGAAAAGACCGGGGAGATAATCGCCCGCCACTTCCACCTGGTCCGCTGCTTCGACTTTTTGAACCACGCCGAAAACATGCGGCCCTTCGCCCGGGTGATGATGAGCCTCAAGGAGATGCTCTTCGAACCGGCCCTGGCCCTGAGCTGGGCGCCAGGCTTCACGGTGGAGCATTACCTGGAGGCGGCCGAAGCCCTCCTCACGATGACCGCCGAGGCCGCCGGCCTTAGCCTCCGGGCCGTGACCAGGGAAACCATCCTGGGGCTCAAGGACATGGCCGGGGTCTGCCCGCCCCGCTTCATAACCGCCCTGGTCCGGGCCCTGAAGAAGCGCTGGCCGGACCTGGTGCTCCACTATCACCGCCACGAAACCGACGGCCTCTTCATTCCCAGCGTGGCCGCGGCGGCCGCGGCCGGGGCGGAAATAGTGGACGCGGCCATGGGGGCCGCGGTCCGAAGCTACGGCCAAGGCGACGCCCTGGCCCTGGCCGCCTACCTGGAAGGGGAACTGGGCCTCAAGACCAGCCTCAACCGGGATATGGTCGGGGCGGCCAATTTCGTGCTGAAGCAGGTCATGCCCTACTATGACCGCTACGTGGCCCCCTATTTTCAAGGCGTGGACCACGAAGTCACCCGTCACGGGCTGCCCGGGGGGGCCACCAGTTCATCCCAGGAAGGCGCCCTGAACCAGGGCCGCATCCAGCTTCTGCCCTTCATGCTGCGCTTTCTGGCCGGCACCCGCCGCCTGGTGCGCTACCACGACGTCACCCCCGGTTCCCAGATAACCTGGAACACCGCCTTCCTGGCCGTGACCCAGAGCTTCGACCGGGGCGGCCGGCCGGAAGTGGAAAACCTGTTGCGCATTCTGGAAACCGTGGCTGAAACGCCGGAAGAGGACCTGCCGGAAACCCTTAAGACCGAACGCCTCTTGATCTACGCCGACGCCAACGACGCCTTCCGGGATCTCCTTTTGGGCCGCTTCGGCCCCCTGCCGCTGGGCTTCCCCCCGGATTGGGTCTATCTGAGCGCCTTCGGCCCGGACGGCTTTGAAAAGGCCCTGGCCGGGAGAACCGAGGATTCGCCCTTGAAGGGGCTCGCGGCGGTGGACTTCGAGGCCGAGGCGGCCGCCCTGGAGGCGGCCATAGGCCGCCCGCCCACCGAGGAAGAACTGGTCATGTATCTGAACCAGCCGGCCGACGCCCTTAAGACCATACGCTTCCGGGAAACCTACGGC
This sequence comes from Candidatus Adiutrix sp., assembly GCA_031286085.1. Taxonomy (GTDB): domain Bacteria; phylum Desulfobacterota; class Desulfarculia; order Adiutricales; family Adiutricaceae; genus Adiutrix. The sequence continues at coordinate 2,935 of JAITUX010000054.1, forward strand.
AACCCCAACAACCTGCCCCTGGACGTCTGGTTCGAGGGGCTGGCCCCCGGCCAGACCATGAATTTCAACGACACCGGCGGCAAGCCCCACCAGATGACCCTCTTGTACATCCAGGTCCAGGAGCCCAGCGGCCGGGCCTCGGTCCGTTTGGTCCTGGATTCGGAAACCATGCGCGTCGAGGTGCCCACCCGGACCAAGCCGGGGCCGGAACAAACCGCCGACGGGACGGTCATGGCCCAGCGCGACAACCCCTACCATGTGGCCGCGCCCGTCAGCGGCGATTTGTGGGTCGTTTATGTCCGGCCCGGCGACCTGGTGCGGCCCGGCCAGGAACTCTTCAACCTCTCCATCATGAAGCAGGAAAAGGCCGTGACCGCCGCCGTCGCCGGCCAGGTGAAAAGGGTGCTTAAAGAGGCCGATTTCAAGACCACCCGGCGGATGACGCCGGTCCGGGCCGGCGAACTCATCGTGGAACTGGCCCCCCTCCCCGACCTCTGCCAGGCCTGCCGCCAGCCTCTGCCCCTGGAACACCTGCCTTTCTGCCCCTTCTGCGGCGCGGCCATGGGGGAGGAATAAGCCGCTCATGGCTTCGCCAGGCCGAAGACTGCCCGGCCCCCGAGCCCGCCGGCCGTTTTGGCCGGCCCTCGGGCTGGCCCTGGCCTGTATCCTGTGGGCCGGCGCCCCGACCGGGGTGAAGGCGGGTTCGGGGGCGGCTTCGGCCGCCCTCGGCGAGCCCACCGGCCAGGGCTGGCGCTACCCCGCCGTCCCGCCGGCAGCCCCCCCTCCCCGCGATAGAGGCGGCTGGCTAGATTGGATTTTCAAGGGCCGCACCATCCGCCTGGCGGCCGTGGGCGACCTCATGCTGGGCCAGGTTTCCCCGGAAAACCGTGACATATTCGCCGAGGTCAAACCTTTCCTGGCCGACCGCCAAGTCGTCTTCGGCAACCTTGAAGGCCCCCTGACCGACCGGGGCTCGCCCACCAAAGACCCTTCGGCCGGCGCCTACCACCTTTTCCGCAGCCCTCCGGCCTGCGGCCGGCTGCTTTCGGAAGCCGGCTTCAATCTCCTGTCCCTGGCCAACAACCACATAAACGATTATGGACCGGCCGGCCGGGCCCAGACCGTCTCGGTGCTGGATAGCCTGGGCCTTCACCACGCCGGCGGCCCCGGCGAAGTGGCCCGGCTGAAAATCAATAAAACCCGGCTGGCCTTGATCGCCCTGGCCCCGAATGCCGGCTGCCAGAAGCTCAACGACCTGGAAGGGGCGGTGGCCCTGGTCAAGGCCGAGAAGGCCGAGTCCGGCGCCCTGGTGATCGTCTCTTTGCACGGCGGCGGCGAGGGCTCGGCCTTCATGCGCCGG
>JAITUX010000099.1 GCA_031286085.1 Candidatus Adiutrix sp.
GCCCAGGCGTTCCCGCCAGCGGCCCCCGTAGCGGCCCCTGGCCGAAGCCGCCAGAACCAGGGGCGGGCCGGCCAGGTTGGCCAACAGGTCATACCAGGGCCGCATGGCTCAATGAATCCATTTGGGGCCTTCGTCGGGCTGCTCCGCCTCTTCGCCGAAGAGGCCCTGGTTTATGATGAGGGGCGTGAAGCCTCCCCGGCGGGTGGTCTCGGCCACGTATTCCCGCAGATAGGGGAATACTATCTGCGGCAGCACCTGGCGGACGTAATGGGGCCGCTCCAATGGCAGGGGGGGCGGATCCAGCCCGAAGAGGGCCCAGAACTCCACGTCAAGAAAGAAGGGGGCGGTTTCCTGGTCGCCGGTGCGGAAACGCTGGACGAACTGGGCCCGGCGGCCGTCATCCAGGAACTCGCCGTTGTTCTTGAGGGACACCCCGATTGATATCCGCCCTTCCGAGGATTGCCGGTCCACGTTGACGGCGAAGACGCTTTTGATGAGCTTGAGCTGATATATCTCAATGTTGCTTCTTATGGCGCTCATAAGTCAGCCGTCGATGACCTCGATGACGTGTTCCTCAAGGTGGAGCATTTCATCGGCTTTGATGGAGATGGGCCGGCCCAGCCTTTTTTCCAAATCCTCCAGGGCGGTCCGGCCCTCGTCGAGCATGGTCTCCCTGATCTGGGGGTGGACCGTGAGTTTCAGGAGGCCCGAGGGGTTTTCGCTGGCCTGGAGCTCCAAATCCATCAGGGCTTCGTGGCAGACCGAGGTGCGGGACAGGAGAAAGCCCTGGCCCTGGCAGTAGAAGCAGGGTTCCCGCAGGAAGCGGTCGATGTTCTCCTTGCTGCGTTTGCGGGTCATTTCAATGAGCCCCAGTTCGCTCATGGGCAGCACCTTGGTCTTGCCCTTGTCGCGCCGGAGGCTGTCTTTAAGGGCCTGGAAAACCCTCTCCCGGTTGCTTTCCCTTTCCATGTCGATGAAGTCTATGACTATGAGCCCGCCGATGTTCCGGAGGCGCAGTTGATAGGCGATTTCCTTGACCGCCTCCAGGTTGGTCTTGAGGATGGTCTCCTCCAGGTTGTGGCGGCCCACGTAGCGCCCGGTGTTGACGTCTATGACCGTCAGGGCTTCGGTGGATTCGATGACCACGTAACCCCCGCTTTTCAGCCAGACCTTCTTGCTTAAGGCCCGGGCCAGTTCCGTCTCCACCCCGGCGAAGTGGAAGATGGGTTCCGAACCGCCGTAGAGGCCCAGGTTGCCGGCCAGTTCCGGGGAGAAGGTTTCCAGGAATTTCCTGATGGAATCGAACTGGGCCGGGTCGTCTATGACCAGGCGGTCGATGTTTTCAGTGAAATTGTCCCGCACCGCTTTAAGGGTGGCGTCCAGTTCCTGGTGGATCCTGGCCGGGGCGAAGGCGGTTTCGGCGTCCTCCCTTATGCGGCGCCACAACTGGAGCAGAAACTTGGCCTCGGCCTGGATTTCAATTTCGCCCGTGCCTTCGGCGGCCGTGCGGGCTATGAAGCCGTGGCCGTGTCCCAGGCTCTCCAGGATTTCCTTGAGGCGGCGGCGTTCCTCCTCGTCTTCGATGCGGCGGCTGACGCCCAGGTGGGTCATGGTGGGCATGAGCACCAGGCGGCGGCTGGGCAGGGAGATGTGGGTCGTCACCCGGGCCCCTTTCTGGCCTATGGGTTCCTTGGATATCTGGACCAAAACCTCCTGGCCTTCGGCCAAAAGGGTTTCAATGGGCGGAGAGGTCAGGGCCAGGCCTTCTTCGTCCTCTTCGCCGGCCTCGGCTTGGCCGGCTTTCTCGTCCGGCGCCCGGCCCAGGCGTTTTTCAAAGTCGGCCGCGGCCTCGGAGCAGACGTCGTCCACATAGAGAAAGGCGGCCTTTTCCAGGCCGATGTCCACGAAGGCGGCCTGCATGCCGGGCAGGACGCGGATGACCTGGCCCAAATATATGTTGCCCAGGAGCCCCGCCCCCTGGGCGCCGCGCTCCACCTGGAATTCCACCAGGGTTCCGTTTTCCAGGAGCGCCACCCGGGTTTCGTGGGGCCGGTAGTTGATGATTAGTTCGGAAGTCATTTTTTTCCGCCCTGGTTCATCGGTCCGCCCGGTTATTCCCGGCAACTCAGGATGGTTTGCAGTTTGGTCAGGCGGACTGGGTGGGCCTGGGGCTCAAGGCCCCAAAGGGCCGCGGCCGAGGCCCAGGGTTTTGGGGTTCCGGTCCGGCTTATCCTGATGGTCAGGCGAACGCTGGCGGGGGTCGCCTCGGCCTCGGTCACAAAACAGGCCAGGGGATATTCCCGGGGGCGGCCTCTCTTGTCAGTATAACTCAGAACGGCGGCCGGGTGAAGGGGGGGGCCGGGGGTGAAGATGGGGCGGTCGCTTTCAACCAGCCAGGCCGCGGCCAGGGGCTGGATTTTTTCCTCCTCCGGGGCCAGGAAGCGGGCCGTAAGCGGAACCAGGCCGCCGGGCAGGGCTTCGGCCAGCCGGGCCAGCAATTCGGAGGCCGCCAGGGGGCGGGCGGGTTCCATTTTCACATATTCGTCCAGGCTGGACACCCCCAGGGGCAGGGCCGTCAAGAAGGATATTTTGGGCTGGGGGTTGAAACCGGCGCTGAAGGCCAGTTCCACGCCGGATCTGCGGCAGGCCCGTTTGAAGATTTCCACCAGTTCCAGGTGTCCCAGGAAGGCCGCCCGGCCCTCTTTTCGGAAATTGAGCAGAATGGGCCGGCC